>JBBQTJ010000004.1:0-31672 GCA_038213315.1 Planctomycetota bacterium | reverse complement strand
ATGCTCGCCCTCGCTCAGACCTCCACCCTCATCGGCGACCTCGATGGCGCCGCGCGTTGCCTACGTGAGCAGACGGCGGCGGCCGCGGCCCAGGGTGCGCGGCTGATCATTTTCCCAGAGCTGGTGGCTTGTGGTGGCTATCCGCCGCGGGATCTGTTGGAGCGGCGCTGGTTCGTCGCGGCCCAGTGGCGCATGGTGCAAGAGGTCGCGCGCAGCCTGCCCATCCCGGCCCTGATCGGCGCGGCAGAGCCACTTGAACCCGGCGCGGGCCCGGCCTTGGCCAACAGTTTGGTGGTCTGCGATCCGGCCCGGGGCGGCGTGGTGGGCAGCTACCGCAAGCGGCTGCTGCCGAACTACGACGTCTTTGATGAGCGCCGCTATTTTCGTCCGGGCGACGGGCCGCAGGTGGTTGAACTGGCCGGCCTGCGCATCGGTTTGACGGTGTGCGAGGACATTTGGAGCGCCGACCTATCCGGCGTGGCCTATCATCAGGATCCGGTGGGCGATCTGGTCGGCCGCTGCGATTTGGTGGTGAACGCCAGCGCCTCGCCCTGGCAGGGCGGCAAGCCGGTGGTGCGGCAGCACCTGCTGGCGGCGGTGGCGCGGCGCGTTGGTGCGCCGGTGGTTTATGTCAATCAGGTGGGTGGCCACGATGAGCTGCTCTTCGACGGCGGCTCGGGCGGCGTGCTGCCCGACGGGCGCTGCTTCGCCGCCGCGCCGCGCTGGGCCCCGGCCCTGGTGCTGGGTGATCCAGCCCGGGCCGTGCCGCTGCCGGCGGCATCCGACGATCTGACCGAGCTGCGCGCGGCCCTGGTGATGGGCCTGCGGGATTATTGCGCCAAAACCCGCCAGGCGCGAGTGGTGCTGGGCCTGTCGGGTGGCATCGATTCGGCCCTGGTGGCGGCCTTGGCGGCCGAGGCCCTTGGTCCGGCGCAGGTCATCGGCCTGCTCATGCCCGGGCCCTATAGCAGCCCCGGCTCGCTTACCGACGCCCAGGCCCTGGCTGAGGGGTTGGGCCTGAGCACCTACACCATGCCCATCAGTGCCGCCAACGCGGTGCTGACCAGCACCCTGGCGCCGGTCTTCGCCGACAGCGCGCCGGGCTTGGCAGAGGAGAACCTGCAATCGCGCCTGCGCGGCGTGCTGATCATGGCCACTGCCAACAAGCTGGGCGCGATGGCCCTGACCACGGGTAACAAAAGCGAACTGGCCACCGGCTATTGCACTATCTATGGCGACATGAACGGCGGGCTGGGCATCCTTGGCGATGTCTACAAGACGCAGGTATGGGCCCTGTCGCGCCACCTCAATGCCATGGCCGGCCGCGAGCTGATCCCGGTCAGCAGCATCACCAAACCGCCCAGTGCGGAACTGCGCCCCGACCAGACCGACCAGGACAGCCTGCCGCCGTACGAGGTTTTGGACCGCATCCTTAAGCGCCTGTTGGAGCAGGGCGATGAGCCAGAGGCGGTGATCGCCGCTGGCGAGGATCCCGCCATCGTTCGCCGGGTGTTCCACCTGCTGGAAGTGAATGAGTTCAAACGGCGCCAGTCCCCGCCAATCCTGCGCGTCACCGGCAAGGCATTCGGGATCGGGCGGCGGATGCCGATCGCGCGACAGTGGTGAGCGGTGGGGTTAGGGTTTGGTGGCACGTGCGGCGCCCCGGCACCCTCGCAAAATCCCTCGGATAAGAACTGGAACACCGGGGAAGCCCGCAGAGGCGGGCTGCTTTCCCCGGGCCGAGTACAACTCGGCGCTCCCAGGTCGCCCAGCCCACCGTTGTCCTGGCGGCATTCCACGCTATATGATAGCTGCCTCTGCTGTGTTCGAGTTCTGGCCGCAGCTCCCTGGCCTTATGTTATATACCGGGGGCCAACCTCCCACTGGGTCCATGACCCGACGGGGCGGCCCCCACCTGAACCCACGGTTCAGGGCACGCCGCTGGATACGGCACGAGTGGAGGCATTTTTTACACCCGGTCGCTGGTCGACGGTCGGCGTGCCATCATCGACCCTGAGGCTGACCACGACATGCGCATCACCCTCGCCCAGGCCATGGGCACGTGCTTCGGGGTGCAGGATGCCATCGATCTGGCCCTGGATCCCAAGTTCCGCGATCAGCTCACGGTGGTCGGGCAGCTGGTGCACAATCCCCAGGTGATGGAGAGCCTGCGCAACAATGGTGTGCGGGTGATCGAACGCGATCAGATCGACACCATCACCACCAGCGCGGTGATGATCACCGCGCACGGCGCCGCGGATGCGACCAAGAAAGACCTGGAGGCCCGGGGCCTGATCGTTTACGACGCGACCTGTCCCCTGGTGATCCGCCTGCACAAGCTCGCCCGCTGGTTGCAGTCGAAGGGCTACTTCCCGGTGGTGATCGGCGAAGAGACCCACGTCGAGGTGCGCGGCGTCATCGGCAATCTCTCAGATGCCGCAGTGGTCAATCATCTTGGCGATCTGAAGCGCCTGGCCGGCCACAGCCGCATCGGCATCGTCAGCCAGACCACCAACCGGTTGGAAAAAGTGCAGAAGCTGGTGACGGCCATCCGCGAGCTGCCCGGGGTGACCGACGTGCGCTTCTGCGACACCATCTGCCAGCCGGTGAAGGAACGCCAGCAGGCGATCCATGATCTGCTCTCCCAGGACATCGATCTCGGCATCGTCATTGGCGGCCACAACAGCGCCAATACGCGAAAACTGGCCGAGCTGATGCGCGACAAAGGCGTCGATGCCTATCACGTTGAACGGGCCGAAGAACTTGATGCTACCTGGTTCGCCGGCCGTAAGCACATCGGCATCACCGCCGGCACCAGCACACCTCAGGATGTGATCGAGGCGGTGCACGACGGGGTGCGGCGGATCGTGGGGATGCTGGACTGAGCGTGATCTGGAGAGCGGACCTGGAGGTCCGCGGTCCGGGTGGACTTCATAAGCGGCCCTGGAGGGCCGCTGTCTGAATGGACTTCAGAAGCGGACCTTCTGCCAGCCGCGGGACTGGGCGGCTTCCAGGCCGGGGTAGGAGTCGTCCTCTTCCACGTAGATCACCAGGGTCGCCTTGTTGTTGCTGTCCAGGCGGGGGATGACCTGTTCGACGCCGCGCACCGTCTTCAACTCTTCGACGTCGCGATTTACCGCGGCTTCGGTGGTGTTCTCTTTGAAGTAGGTGTACTGCTGCGTGCGGGTCGCGCCGCAGCCGGCCAGGCTGGCGATCAGGGTGGCGCAGGCGAGAAGGGTCGTGGGCAGGCGCATGGGTGACCGTGGGGAAAAGAGGGGTGGATGCGGGACGCTAGGGCGGGCAGGACGCGATGCCATGCCTCAAGGTCGAGGGCCGGCGGGGCGTTCCACCCGGACCAGCTTGTCCCTTGAGCTCTGGGCCGAGGCCTAGAATCCCAACCATCGCCGGCGACTGGCGCTCCAGGACCCATCCGGGTCCGACGCGGTACACCGCGGGGGAGCTGGCGATGCATCTGCCGCGCGCCTGGGCATCCCCGCTACCTCAGTTTCCGGAGACGCCCATGTCCGCCCAACCCGCCCCCCGCCACACCTCCCCCCGTTCCCTGCTGCAGGCCGATCCTGACTTGGCTGCCATCGTGCAGGCCGAGTGGAACCGTCAGCAGCACACCATCGAACTGATCGCCAGCGAGAACATCGTCTCGACCGCGGTCCTCGAAGCCCAGGGCTCGGTCCTCACCAACAAGTACGCCGAAGGCTATCCCGGTCGTCGTTACTACGGTGGCTGCGAAGAGGTCGACAAGGCCGAGGACCTGGCCAAGCGCCGCGCCCAGCAGCTCTTCAAGACCGACTACGCGGTCAACGTCCAGCCGCACTCTGGCAGCCAGGCCAACATGGCGGTCTACATGGCCGCCGGCCTGCAGAAGGGCGATAAGGTTCTGGGCATGTCCCTCGACCACGGCGGCCACCTGACCCACGGCTACAAGCTGAATTTCAGCGGCCTGGATTACACCATCGGCAGCTACGGCGTGACCAAGGACACCCAGACCGTGGACATGGACGAGGTCGAGCGCATCGCTACCGAGTTCCAGCCCAAGATGATCATCGCCGGCGCATCGAACTATTC
This sequence comes from Planctomycetota bacterium, assembly GCA_038213315.1. Classification (GTDB taxonomy): domain Bacteria; phylum Planctomycetota; class UBA11346; order UBA11346; family UBA11346; genus JBBQTJ01. The sequence continues at coordinate 27,589 of JBBQTJ010000004.1, read as the reverse complement.
GCGCACCCTCGATTTCGCCCGCTTCGCCGCCATCGCCAAGAAGGTCGGTGCGCTGCTGTTCGTCGACATGGCGCACATTGCCGGCCTGATCGCCGCCGGGCTGCATCCCTCGCCCTTCGGCCATGCCGACTTCGTCACCACCACCACCCATAAGACCCTGCGCGGCCCACGCGGTGGCATGATCTTCGCCCGTTCGTCCGAGCACGCCAAGAAGGTCGACAGCCGCGTCTTCCCCGGCATCCAGGGCGGCCCGCTGATGCATGTCATCGCCGCCAAGGCAGTGGCCTTCGGCGAGGCCCTCAAGCCCGAGTACAGCGAGTACATGGGCCGGGTGAAGGCCAGCGCGTCCGCCATGGCCGAGGAGTTCAAGAAGCTGGGTTGGCAGGTGGTGAGCAATGGCACCGACAACCATCTGTTCTCGTTGAACGTGATGAGCCAAGGCGTCACCGGCAAGCAGGCCGAAGACAAGTTGCACGAGGTCGGGATCACGGTGAACAAGAATCTGATCCCCTTCGACGACCAGCCCGCCCAGCAGGGCTCGGGCATCCGCATCGGCACCCCGGCGGTATGCAGCCGCGGCTTCGGCGTGGCCGAATGCGTGGCCATCGCCCGCGGCGTCGACCGCGCCCTGAAGCAGCGCGATGACGCCGCTGCGCTGGCTCAGGTGCGCGCCGACATGCGCGCGCTCTGCGATCGTTTCCCGATCTATTGAGGTCTCATGCTGGAGCTACGCCAAGCCCCAGCGGCGGCGTAGGCTCCATTCCAGGCCAAGCAGCAGGGTGATGAGCAGGAGTCCGGCGGGGTGATCCCAGGCGCGCCACGTGGTGGTGCGGGTCTGGGCCACGGGCGCCAGGTGTTGAAGCAGGTGCGCCGCCAGGTTGTCCAAGTCGCCGGCGGCGATGGCCCGGCCGGCACCGGCGGCGGCCAGCCGTCCGGCGGCCAGAGGATCGGCAGACAGGTCGGTGAGCTCGGCGGTGGCGGGACGGCGGACGGCCAGCTCGCGTTCCTCCTGCAGGCCTGACAAAGCGGGATAATCCGAGGTCACCACCACCCGCCAGCGGCCATCGGTCAGATCATCGAGGCGGGCAACGAAGGAGCCATCCGGCTCGGCGATCATCGCCACCAGCCGTGCGGGACCGCCAGCGACGGGACTGATGCGCGCCTGGGGCGTGGCGGTGGGGGCCTCGGGGACGCGCACCCGCGCGCGGATGGTGACGACCTCGCCGGGTTCGACCACCGAGCGATCCAGGCCGGCCAGCAGGCGGGGATCGGCGCCGCGCAGGCGGCTGCCCAGTCCATGCCGCAGGACCTGCTGCCAGAACGTCAGGTGGACCCGGTCGCCCAAGCGGTCGCGCCAGCGCCACGTCTCGTCCGTGCCCAGCCACACCACCCGCCCGGCGCCATGGTCACGCACCGCCAGCACCGGACTGTGCCAGCGGTCGGCGGCGGTGACTAGCACCTGCGCATCGGCGACCGGGCTCAGGCCTGGCGCAGCGATGCGCACCGGTGGCAGCAGGCTCCACAGACGTTGATTCAAGAGCGGATCGCCGGCGATGGCGGTCAGCGGATGGGTCGCACCCGCGGGGGTCAGGACCAGGGCGCTGGGGGCCGGTGCGGTGGCGCTATCGGTGGGCCGGACCGGTAACAGATCGGCCAGTCCACCTAGGCCGAAGCGGGCAGGCATGCCGCGCGGACCGCTGACCACCACCAGGCAGCCGCCTTGCAGGAAGACGAAGCGCTCTAGCCGGCGCTGGTCTGCATCGTTCAGTTCCTCGGGACTGAGGTCGCCCAGGATCAGGGCATCGAAGCCGCTGAGATCTGCCGGCAGGGCGGCCCCGGCATCGCCGCCCTGCAGCCAGCGGGCGGTGACGCGGGCCCGTCGATCCCGGGCCAATACATCGGCCAGCAGGCGCATTTCCCAGCGTGGTGAACTATCCAGTAGCAGCACCGCGAGGGGCGTTTCGGAGACCGCCACCGCCGCTTCGGCATGATCGTTGGCGGTGGTGGCTTGGGTGGCGGTGGCGGCCCCGGCTTGGGCGACCAGGGTGGCGGTGAAGGCGTGGATGCCGGGTTCATCGACTTGCAGGACAAAGCGTTCGTGCTGCCAGCCGGGGGCCGGGGTCACCACCCGGCGTGCGGTCTCCCGGCCGTTGCGTTCAAGCACCAGGTCCCAGCCCTTGGCCAGACCCTCGTCCACATGCAGGCGCACGTCCAGGCGCAGGTCCTCGCCAGTGAAGGCTTCGGCCGGCGCATCAAGCGCAGCCACCACGGCATCGGCGGGCGCGGTGGCGGAACCGATCACCACCACCTGGGCCGTGCCGCCGCGATTGACCAGGGCACGGGCTGCCGGCAGTGGGTCGCCACCGGTGGTGGCCCGGCCGTCGCCCAGCAGCACCACCGCAGCCAGCGGCTTGGCGCGGGGCCAGTCCCGGGCCAGGGCCGAGAGCACCCGGCCGGGATCGGTCAGGCCGGCCGGCTCCGGCCAGGCGGCGGTGGCCGGTACGGCGGTACCATCCAGGCTCCAGGCCAGCAGCTGAACCTCGGCGCGTGCGGATAGCTGCGTGGCTAGGGCCTGCGCCAGCAGCTCACCGCGCCGGGCGCGCGACGTGGCCCGCCAGGTGGCCAGGGCGGTGGCCACCGGCGAGCCCGGCTCGGCGCCGGCCACCAGGGCGGCATCGGCGGTGGCCTGGGCCCGGTCCAGCGCCGCCAGGGCGGCGGGTCCGGCATTGCACCACGCGGTCCACGCGGCGCTGGGATCGCCGACCGCGGCATCCCCAGCCAGGCGGCGGCTGAGCCGGGCAAACAGCTCGGCGCCTTGGGTAAAATGGCCGGCGACGCTCGGTTCACCTGCCAGGGCGGTGCCATGCGCCTGGGCCTGGACGATGGCGAGGCTCCATTCGGTGGGCCGACCCGGATCGCGCCCAGCCAGGGCCGACAGCACCGCCTCGCGCTGATCCAACCACGTGAGCAGATCCCGGCGCGCCGCCCGGGCCGTCGCGGGACGCAGGGCGCGCTCTAGCAGGCCCGTCGCGACCGCCTCATCGAGCAGGGGACCAAGGGCCTCAGCCGGATCCGCGACCGCCATCGAGCCCGAGCGATCCAGGGCCAGCACCACCCAGGGGCGCACCGTGGTGACCACGTCACGGACCAGCGCGGGACCAGCGCACAGGGCAAGCAGGATCAGGCCCGCCGCCACGCGCAGGCTCAGCAGCAAGCGCCGCGGCGCCGGCGCCAGCTCAGCCAGTTCCTTCCTGGGCAGGCGCAGCAGCAGCGCGGTCAGCAGCAGCGCCACGGGCGGCAGCAGCCACCACGGCCACAGGGTGACCAGGTGCCAGCTGCTCATGGGCGGCTCCGCCTGGCCCACCACAGCACGCCGCTTTCGGCCAGAAAGGCCAGCACCGCCACGGCCAGCAGCAGAGGCCAGAGGTCGCGGGTGGCGGAACCGCCAGGACCGGCCAGGTCGGTGACCTGCTCGGGCGTGGTGGCCAGGCGCAGGTCGGCGCCAGCCAGCGCGCTGGCGACCTGCGCGGGCGGAATCGGCTGCAGGGCGCCTTCGCTGGCCGGCACCGTCACGGCGTAGGTGCTGGTCTGGTCACTGGCGCGCACCTGCCACAGGCCCGGGTTTAGCAGCGGGCCGCTGACCAGAGCGGGGCGGCCCTCCCAGCCGGTGGCGGTCAGGGGCACGGTGGTGCCCTCGGGTCCATCGGCCTGTGCGACGGTGGCTTCGTTGCGCACCAGCCACGCCAGACTATCGCCCACGGTCAGATTGCGCGGCGGCAGGGCAGTGGCGCCGAGGTGGCCGATCAGCGCCTGCATCGCCGGGACAAAGGCCGCGCTGAAGGGCAGGTTGTTCCACTGCCCGGCCAGATCGGTGGTCAACAAGGCGACCCGCCCACGACCCCGGGGCTGCACCGCCAGCAGGGTACTGCCATCGTCGAGGCGCAGCAGCCGCTCCAGCGCGTCGCCGCCGCCGGCCAGGGGCAGGCTGGCGGTGACCGAGATCTCGGCCCAGGATTTGCGCATGGCCCCGGCGAAGGGCGCCAGGGCGGGATGGCCATCGGCAAGCGGCACCACCGAGCGTCCGGCATCGCGGCGCACCGGATCCAAGCGAGCAGGCAGGAAGCCTTCGCCGTCGCGCCACCAGGCCCGGTCGGCAAGCGTCGGATCCGTACCCGGCCCGGTCACCACCAGCAGGCCGCCGCCGCCCACTACGAAGCGCTCCAAGGCGGCCACCGCCGACACTTCCAGGGCCGCCGCATCGCCCAGCACCGCCACCCGCGTGCTGGCCAGGGCGTGCGCGTCCAGGTCGAGGGTGCTGATGCGGGTCATGCGGAACAATCCGCGGCCATCGCCAACCGGATCAAGGGCGGCCGCCAAAAGGCCCAGGCTGCCATCCAGATCGGTGCCGGGCTGGCCCTCGATCAGCAGCACCGGCACGGTGGCGTCCACCTCCACCGCCATGGCGCGGCGATCGTCCATCGGCAGATCATCGCGCAGGCCGGCCAGCTGGACCGCGATGCCGTGGGCGCCGGCACTGGTGAAACGATACATGAAGATCGCCTCGTGCAGACCACTGGTGGGCAGCGCGAGCCGGCGTTCCTCAACCACCTGGCCATCGACCAGCAATTGAGCGTCAACCTGGCGCGGCGCCCGGTCACCCTGCCGTTCGATCACCACGTGCAGGGCCACCGGCCGGTCGACCGACACCACGCTGCGCGCCATGCGCAGCTCGCGGATGCCGAGGTTGGCGCTGGGCCCGCCGGTGGGCGGGGCCAACACCAGCAGGTGCGGTCGGGCGCGGGAACCCGCCACCGCCCCGGGCGGACCGGAGAGGCGATGGCGCAACTGCGCCCATTGCGACGCCGAGCCGCCAAAACCGTCGCCCCGCCCATCATGCACCAGCACCAGTTCGGCCTGGGGATTCAGGCACCGGGCGAACTGGTCCAGGCCGGCATCAACCAGGCGCTGCTGGTCGCTGGCCATGGCCGACGGGGTCAAGGCCAGCACCTGCTGTCGTACCGCCGCCAGGTCATAAGCCGGATCGGCGGCGCTGTGCTCCAGCTCAGAGCGACGCAACACGCTGACCTCGTCGCCGGGCCGCAGGGTGTCCAGATAGGCAGCGGCCAGGGCCAGCATGCGCGGCCAAGCCGGATCACCGCGCGGCGCGGTCGCCGAGATGGAATCGTCCAGCAGCAGCACCGCCGCGACCCGCGCATCCCGGGGCAGGCGGCCACCATCGGCGCGTTCCAACAAGTATTGCGGGCGCAGCAACGCGCCCGCCAGGGCCAGCAGCACCACGGTGCGCAGGGTCAGCAGGACCAGACGCTCGACCTGCAGCCGCACCCGGTGGCGCTGGTGCGTTTCGGTGAGGAAGCGCATGGCGCCCCAGGGCTCCAGGCGAAAACGCCGGCGGAAGGCCAGATGGATCACCACCGGCAGCAGGGCTGCGCTCAGGCCCCACCACAGTCCCGGCGCGGCCAGGCTCAGCATCGCCGCGCCTGAGTCAGCAGCGCCAGGATGTTGGCCGGGTCCTGATCGCTGCGCGCCTGCACCAGAGTGGCGCCGGCCGCCGCCAGCCGTGCGGCCAACACGGCGCGGTGCGCCTGGAAATCACGCTGATAATATGGCCGCAGGCGGTCGGCATCCAGACGGCGCCGGCCTTCGCCTTCAAGGCCGATGAATTCGGTGGTGCCGGTGGGCGACAGCACCTCTTCAGCCGGCGCCACCAGCTGCACCACGCGGACCTCGTGCTGGCGGTGGCGGGCGAAGGCGCAGGCGTCGGCCAGGGGCCCGGGCTCGGTGAAGGCATCGGTGATCACCAACAGCAGACCACGTCGATCCAAGCTGCGCGCCGCTGCCAGCACCGCCGCCGCCAGCGGCCCGGGCCCGGCTGGCGACAAGGCGTCGAGCCGGTCGAAGAGCCGCATCAGATGGCCCATGGTGCTGCCCGGTGCCAGCGGCTCATCCTCGTTGCCGCCGCACGGCTGGAGGCCGACCGCATCCGCCTGCATCACCAGCAGGAAGGCCGCCGCCGCGCCCACCGTGCGCGCCACCGACCATTTGCTGGGTGTGCCATAGGCCATCGAGCCGCTCGCATCCAGCACCAGCAGGGCGCGCAGGCGGCGTTCCTCTTCATCCAGGCGCACCACCAGGCGGTCGCTGCGTGCCGACACCGCCCAGTCGAGTCGGCGCAGATCATCGCCCGGCTCGTAGGCGCGATGGCCGGCGAACTCCACCGCCAGCCCACGGCGCACCGAGCGGTGCTGCCCGGCCAGCAGGCCTTCCACTGCCTGCCGGGCAGTGATTGAGAGACGGCCGAGGCGGGCGAGGACGGAGGCTAGAGGAACCGCCGTCGCGGGGTCGCGGGGTCGCGGGGTCGCAGGGTCGGACATCAGGGATCCTGGACGGCGGCGGCGGACCTCATTCCTCAAGCCCCTCCACAATCCGTCCGATCACCGTCTCGGCAGTGATGCCGTTGGCCTGGGCGGCGAAGGACAGCACCACGCGGTGGCGCAGCACCGGCCGGGCCAGGGCGATCACGTCGCCGGTGGTGACGTGGAAGCGGCCATGCAGCAAGGCGCGGGCCTTGGCGCCCAGAATCAGCATCTGGCCAGCGCGGGGACCGGCGCCCCATTGCAGCCAAGTGGTCGCGTCGGGGATCTCGCCATGGCCCGGACGGGTGGCGCGCACCAGCGCGACGGCGTAGTCGAAGCAGCGCTCTGGTACCGGCACCTGCCGGACGATGTCCTGCAATTGCACCAGATCCTGGGCCTTGAACAGCTTTTTTAGGATCGGCCGGTCCGAACCTGTGGTGCGACGCAGGATCTCGACCTCTTCGCTGGCGTCGGGGTAGTCGACGCGGATGTGGAACATGAAACGGTCAAGCTGGGCCTCGGGCAGGGTGTAGGTACCCTCCTGCTCGATGGGATTCTGGGTGGCCAGCACGAAGAAGGGGTCAGGCAGCTCATAGGTTCGGCCACGGCAGGTGACGCGGCGCTCTGACATCGCCTCCAGCAGCGCGGCCTGGGTCTTGGGCGGGGTGCGGTTGATCTCGTCCGCCAGCACCAGATGCGCGAACACCGGCCCGGGCAGAAACTCAAACTGCCGCCGGCCCGTCTCGGGATCCTCCTGGATGATGTCCGACCCGGTGATGTCAGCGGGCATGAGGTCGGGCGTGAATTGCACCCGGCTATAGGACAGATCAAGAATCCGCCCCAGGGTCTGCACCATCACCGTCTTGGCCAAGCCGGGCACGCCTTCGATCAGGCAATGGCCGCGGCATAGCAGCGCCAGCAGCAGATGTTCGAAGGCCTCGCTTTGCCCCACCACCACCTTGGCGAATTCGCTGGTGAGCTGCGTACGCACCTCCGCCAGGCGTGCCACCAGGGCGGCATCTTCAGGTTTCGGGGGTACGGTAAGGGCCGGCATGGCGTGACGGTAACGGCCACGGCGGCATGGTCGACCCTGGAGCGCGGCTCAGGCCGGCCGCAGAATATGCGGTGGAGCCGTGCCGCTGGCCCTGGGTGGACGTTCAGGCTTGCTCGACCGGGTTGGCCTTGTCGGCCTTGGCGGGACGGCGAAACGGCGATCTTCATTGACTGGCCTCGGCTAGGTTGACCCCAACTCCACCCGCCCAGGCTGCGCCCCATGAGCGCACGCATCGGCATCGTCACCATCAGCGACCGGGCCAGCCAGGGGGTTTATGAGGACAAGGGCGGGCCGGCGATCCAGGCCACCTTGTCCGCGTACCTGACGTCACCGTGGACGGCGGAGGCCCGGGTCATCCCAGATGACCGGTTGATCATCCAGGGGACTTTGTGTGAGCTGGTGGACCGGCGGGGCTGCTGCCTGGTGGTGACCACCGGCGGCACCGGGCCTTCGCCGCGGGACGTGACGCCTGAGGCGACGGCGGCGGTGTGCGCGCGCATGATGCCGGGCTTCGGCGAATTGATGCGCGCGGTCAGTTTGAAGAGCGTGCCGACGGCGATCCTCTCGCGGCAGACTGCGGGCCTGCGCGGACGCGCCTTGATCATCAATCTGCCGGGCAAGCCGGCGGCGATCCGCGAATGTCTTGATGCGGTCTTCCCGGCCATCCCCTATTGCCTTGATCTGATCGGCGGCAACCGCCTCGACACGGATCCGGCCGTGGTGACGGCGTTTCGCCCGAAGGGTGCGTGATGGCCGCGGCAGCCTTCTAGCCGACGCCACTGCTGGCGGTCTATCGCGCGACCAAGTCACGAGTGCTGTCCTACATCAAGACCCTGGCCGACGAGCTTTGGGCCGCGGGGTGATGGTAGCCCAGGCGCCCCAGCCCGAAGCGGACGCGGACGATTTCATGGCGCGAGCGTTGACCTAGCGCTGCGCCGACCTGCGAAGAGGCCGACCACCAGACCGGCGAGCAGGGCGCTGGCGGTGACCAGCCAGATGAGGTGGACGGCGGATTGCTTCGCGCGCATCAGGGCGATGTCGAGGATGGGGTTGTCGACCAGGTTGGCACCGCAATGCAGGCTGGCGAGACGCCAGGCGCCGTCCTGGCGCAGCAGGGTGGCGGACCAGCGGGCCGGCACGGTCAGGGTATTGCCGTCCTTCAGGTGGTAGAGGTCCCGCGAGGTGCCGGTGACCAGGGCGGTGTCGCCGATGATCTGCGCCGGGCGGTCGATGAGCGGGACGAAGGTGACGCCAGCCAAGTCGGACGAAGCGTTGAGCCAGCGGGCGAAGGTGGCCTTCAGCTCGGGTACGTCGTGGGCGACCGACTGGTCGACGAAGGTCAGCGAGGCACCCGGCGCCAGGAGGGGGGCCAGGTCGTCAAGCTTTTGGGTATTGAGCGCGGCGGTCACCAGTGGGAACAGAGACAGCAAGGCTGCGTGATCAGCGGCGTCACGGTCGGCGGGCGCCAGGGCAAGGTTGGCTGGGGTCGCGGCACCGGTGAGGGGCTTTTCGGCGGGCGCGTCGCCGGCGCTGGCGACGGTGGCGAGCAAGGACAGACAGATGGCGGTGCGGAGCATGTGGATTCGTCGGCCCGTTCGCCCGCTTTGCAAGTGGACGTCACGGTCACGGGCCAGAGAGGCGGGTTGCGCCAGCCGCTCCTGCGCTTGCGTAACCGGCGGCTGCACCACATCATCATCATTGATCGCGGCGCCGCCGCTTGGCCGCCACCCGGCCGACGGCAATCGTGCGGTCCCGCTCTTTCTGCTCCGATCCGCCGAGGCCTACCGGGTTGCACCCCACGGCGCGGCGGACGGGGTGCGCCGGGAAACCGGTGCACCTCCCATGACGGTCGTAAAGACCCGAGGAAAGGACGCCGTGCCGCAGCACTATTATCTTCGCGTGTCGGTAACCGACCGCTGCAACCTCCGTTGCACCTACTGTCTGCCCGAGTCGGCCAGCTTTCGCAGCGACCGCGTCACGTCCGCCGAGCTGGATCAGTTGATGGGGGCGGTGTGCGCGGCGGTGCCGGTAACCAAGATCCGCCTGACTGGTGGCGAGCCGACGCTGGATCCGCAGCTCGCCGCGCACGTCCGGGCGGCGGCCTGGTTGGTGCCGACCGTGGGGCTGACCTCCAACGGCGTGCTGTTGGCAGAGCAGCTGCCGGCCTTGCAGGCGGCCGGCCTGACCCGGCTCAACATCAGCTGCGATGCGGCCGATGCCGAGGGTTTTGCCCGCAGCACCCGGCGCGACCGCTTCGCGGCGGTGCTGACCGCGATCCGCACCGCCCGCGACCTGGGCTTTGCTCCGCTGAAAATCAATGCGGTGGCCACCACCGCCACCGACGCTGTGGCTTTGGTGCGATTTGCCTTGGCCGAGGCGGTGCATCTGCGCTTCATCGAGTTGATGGCCATCGGCGAGGCGCGGCCCGATCATCAGCGCCGCTTCATCAGCAGTGAGGACCTGCGGCAACAGGTGGCCAGCGCCGGCCTGTCGCTGTGCGCAGCACCCGACCGGGATGAGCCCACCAGCCGGGTGTGGACCGTGCCCGGTGTGCCGGCCGAACGCTGCACCATCGGGTTCATCACCACCGTGACCGAGCCTTTTTGCGCGACCTGCACCCGCCTGCGCCTGACCAGTCAAGGCCGCCTGCACACCTGCCTTTTCGACGAGCACGGCACCGACCTGCTGCCCACTTTGCGGGCCGGCGATGACGCCGGACTTCTCGCCACCATCCGCCGGGCAGTGGCCGCCAAGGCGCCTCCGGCTTCTTTCGTGCGCGCAGGCGTGATGGCAGCGATCGGCGGCTGAGCGCGAACCATCGCAGGTCAACAGATGAACGACGTGCCCTGACTTCCACCATCCACCGTCCACCATCCACCAATTACCCATGCCCACCTCCGTCGCTTCCGCTCTGGCTTCCTGGTTAGCCGCCATCACGCCCTTGCCGGCAGAGCGCTTGGCGGCGGCAGAGGCGCTGGGCCGCACCCTGGTCGATGACGTGGTCGCGCCGGGTGACCTGCCCGCGTTTGCCCGCAGCATGATGGATGGCTATGCGGTGCGGCGGGCCTGGGCGGGGCAGGAAGTGGCCCTGGCCGCGGCTCGGCACGCGGGCGATGACGCGTCGCTGGCCTTGCCGTTGGACCAAGCCATGCCGATCATGACCGGTGCGGTAGTGCCGCAGGGCGCCGAAGCGGTGGTACCGAAGGAGTTGGTCGAACGTACCGCGTCCGGCGTGCGCCTGCCCGCCGTGATCGCGGCGCGGGCCAATATCGTCGACATCGGCGCGGAGGCGCGGCGCGGCGCGACCGTGCTGCGCGCCGGCACGATGATCGGACCATTGGCGCTGGCGGCGCTCATCGCCCTGGACGTGCCGACGGTGCTGGTGCGGCGGCGGCCGCAGGTGGCGATCCGCACCACCGGTTCCGAACTGTGCGCGGCTGGCCCCTTGGCCCTGGGCGCGATCCGGGACAGCAATGGGCCGATGTTGGCGGCGATGTTCAGCGAGCTTGGCCAAGTGGCCGAGCGCAGCAGCATTGGCGACGATGCAGATGCGCTGGCGGCGCTGATCCGCGGAAACTCCGCCGAGCTGCTGGTGCTGACCGGCGGGGTGAGCGCGGGCGACAAGGACCACGTGCCGGCGGTGCTGCGCGATCTGGGTGCCGAGGTGCTGGTCCAGGGCGTCGATCAGAAACCAGGCAAACCGCTGCTGCTGGCACGGCTTGATGGTCGGTTGGTGGCGGCCTTGCCGGGCAATCCGTTGGCGGTGCATTGGTGCTGTACCGCTTTTTTGGCGCCCGCCCTGCGCGCCCTGGCCGGCCTGCCCACCACCGCGCGACGGGTGCGCATCGACCTCGGCGCAGCCTTGCCCGGCAGCAAGGAGCGGCCTTGGTTTGTGCCCTGCGCCATAACCGCCGATGGCCGCGCTCAGCCACTGCTGCCCGCCAGCAGCGCCGACGTGGTCGGTCCGGCTACCATCAGCGGCTATGCGTCCGTCGCGGCGGGTGCTGCGCCATTGCCCGCGGGCGCCCCCATCGATCTGCTGTTGTGCGGTGCGGCCGCCTGGACCTGTGCCTGAGGCGCGGGCTGGTCATCCATCGCTTCAGCCTAGCTCATGCTTAAGGACTTCGCCATGGCCCGTCGCGACCGCACCTTCACCCATCTCGACCGCAGCGGGGCTGCGCACATGGTCGATGTGGGCCATAAGCCCATGGTTGCCAGGTTGGCAGTGGCCAGTGCGTGCGTGGTGATGCCGGCCCGGGTGCTGCGGGCCATCCGCACCCTGGCGGTGGCCAAAGGCGATGTGCTGGCGGTCGCGCGTCTGGCCGGCATCCAGGCGGCCAAACGCGCCAGCGATCTGATCCCGCTTTGCCATCCCCTGCCCCTGGACGGGGTCGAGGTCGAGCTGGCCCTGGGTCGCGACCGAATCCGCATCCGCGCCACCGTGCGCACCACCTGGCGCACCGGAGTCGAGATGGAGGCCCTGGCCGCCTGTGCCGGCGCCGCCCTCACCGTCTATGATATGTGCAAGGGGATGAGCACAGACATGGTCATTGGGGAGATGCGGGTGGAGGAGAAGGTGAAGGGGGAAACAGCCGTCGCGACGTCGCGACGTCGTGGGGTCGCGGGGTCGGGGAGAAGCAGCAGGACTACCGTCGCGAAGTCGCGGGGTCGCGGGGTCGCGGGGTCGCGGGGTCGCGGGGTCGGGGAGAGCAGCAAATCGTTGAATGAAGGGTCTGCGTTGCTGTCAGAAATTTGTCGTCAGACCCCGCGACCCCGCGACCCCGCGACCCCGCGACCCCGCGACCCCGCGACCCCGCGGCTCCGCGACGGTTGTCCCAGTAGTCGATCACCCCTCCGCCGGCTCAATCACCGCACTCATACTGCCCTTCGACCGCAGCATGCGCCAGTCGCGGCCGTAGGCGTGGATCTGCTCCTGCTTGAGTTCGGCCCGCTCGCGGCTGGTGGTGTCGACGATGCTGCGGCCCTCGGCGTCGACTTCGCAGGCGCAGAGAAAAGCCTGGTCGACGGTCATGGCGAAAAGCTTGCCGAGCATCTCGATCACGTACTCGTAGGTGTGATCGTCATCGTTCAGCAAGACCACGTGCCACGCCGGCGCAAGGCGGGTGGACTGCGACACCACGGTCTCGGGCGCGGCCAGGGGCATGGCGGCGGAGTGTGTCGTCCCCGCAGCCAGGCAAGCGTGCGTTGTGTCAGCGCCGTGGTCCAAGATCACCCAGCGGCACCAGGCCCACGCTGCCGTCGGGCAAGCGCACGATGGCGTGGACGCCGCTGACCCCGGTCTGTTCTACCAGGGTGCCGGCTGACAGGCTGCGCTGCGGCAGGCCGCGACTGTCGTGCAAGGCGCTGTCGGCAAGGGTGGCGGCCCAGGCGCGACGGCCATCCAGCCACGCGGCCACCAAGCCCGGCGCCAGCAGCCACGCGGCAATGATGCCGCCGCCCACGGTCCACCCCCGGGCGCGACGCTGGGTCAGGGCCAGGGCCAGCAAGCTGCCAGCCAACACCGCCAGCAACAGGCCGGGCCAGCCGCGCGCAGGCAGGGCGACCGGGCCCAGGTGATCAGCCCAGGTGGCGGGCAGCGGACAGCCGATCTGGCGGAGCGCGTCCCGCGGCCGTGCATCCAGGGGCGCGCGGCGATGGGCATGCAACAAAGAGGCCACTGCCGCGCCCTGATCGCCGGCGGCATGCTGGGCCAGGCCAAGGTCGTACCAGGCGGCCATGCTGTCGCTGGCCTCGGCCTGGGCAGTGAGGACGGGGATCGCCTCGGCGGGTCGGCCCTGCTGCCAAGCGGCGTAGGGATCGGCGGCGACAGCGGCCAGGGCAAGGATGAGCAGGACGAAGGTGCGCTGCGCGCCGCAGGTCGTCCTCATGGTATCCCCTCCAGCACGGCGATGTCCGCGCTGAGGTCGGGCAAGGCGGCGCCACCGAAGCGGGCGCTTTCGCTGGCGGTGATCAGCCGGTGGGCGGCGTCCTGCTGCGCTGCGGTGGTCAGCGATCCGGCCAATGTGGCCAAGGCCTTCGTCAGGGCGACGGCATCACCGGCGCGGGCGGCAGCGGCCAGGGTCTGGCCACGGTGCCGGCGCGAGGGGCGCAGGCGCCACCGGCCGTGGGTGGCGCCTACCAGGACCAGGACCGCGGCGACGAGCCCGGACACGAGCTGCGCGGTGGTCCCGGGTATCGGCGCGATCGCGCCCAGTGGCAGCAGCAGCACGGTGGCGGGCGCGTCGGCGACAGTCGCGAGGGTTTCTGGCCGGCGGCCGACTACGGCCAACACCGTGGCATGGCCCGGCAGGACCTCCATGGTCACCTGGGCAGGTGCTGTGCGGGTGTAGGATTTCGTGGCGGGATCGAAATAGGGCAGGCCGGGCAGGATGATCGGCACGGTGCCCGGTCGGCTGGGCACCAGATCCCAGCGAAAGCGCCGCGAGGTGCCATCGTCCTCAGGCTCGCGAGCGTGGATGGCGATGCCCGGCAGGGTCAGCGTGGGCGGCCGCAGCAGATGCACCTGATGGCCATGGACGATGAATTCCAGGCTGGTGCCTTCGCCCACCCGCAGGGACGGCGTGCCCAGGCGCGCTGCCACGGTGGCGGGGCCGATCAGGCCGTTGAAATCATCGGGCCGGCCGACCTCAGGCAGCGGCGCGACGGTCAAGGTGGCCGGCTTCACCGCCACGCGCCGGGTCGAGCGCTGGGCGAAGAAGCCGCCGCCCTCCATCACCGCGTACTCCTGCTGGCCTGCGGTGCGATGCGTGCCGGGCGCAGCAGCGGTCAGGGGCCAGCGCCAGGTGAACAGGGTCCAGGTGCGGCCTTGGGCATCGCTGGTGGTGCTGATTACATCTTCCCGCGGCCCCACCGCCAGCAACTCGTCCGGGGGTTGGATGCTCGGCGGCGGGGCGCCATCTGGGCGTTCCATGCGCAACCAGAAGCGAAACTCCAACATTGTGGTTTCGCCAGGGATGATGGTCGCGGGGACGAAGCGGCACTCCGCCAAAGCTTCGCCAGTGAGACGCGCATCCGGGGCATGCACCGGCAGGGTGGTTGCAGCGGTGTTGATCGTGGAACCATCGTCCAGGGTCACCGCAATCGCCGGGATGGCCAGATCGCCCACCGTGGCAGCGCGCAGCACCACGGCGCGGCTGGAGCTGCGGCGCACCGTCCCGCCCGACTGGATGATCTGCATGCTCTGCCGGTCCACGACCTGCCATTCCAGGCCGGGAACCTGGGGCAGGTTGATGCTGGTGGCGGTGCCATCATCAATGATCAAGGCGCCCTGCATGGCCACCCCGGGCACCAAGTGCTCGGGCAGTTCGAGGCGGACCTCGGCGGAGAAGCCGCTGATCGCGAGCAACACTAGCAGCACGAGTCGCCATTCCTGGGAGCGCCGAGTTGTACTCGGCCTGCCTTTGGTGGTTGGCGTTAAGCGCGTGCGTTTGCCGGTGCGAGCCGGGTGCAACTCGGCGCTCCCGGGGATCACCACGGATCACCCCGTTGCGTCGGTGCGCCGCGGCCAAGGTCGAGGAGGGAACGCATCAGGGCCTGCTGATCATCGGGCGGAAGGTCGTCAAGGAAGCGCTCGGCGGCGGCGCGGTTGAGGGACTGGCTGGCGTCCTCGGCCTTGGTGGCGCTGCCGGCGGGTGTGGGCGCGGTGGCTCCGGCCGCGGGGGACGTGGCGCCGGGTGCGGGCTGCGGCGGAGGTTTGCCGTCTTTACCGTCTTTATCGTCTTTATCGTCTTTGCCGTCCTGCTTCTGATCGTCCTTCTTCTCGTCGTCCTTCTTCTGGTCGTCTTTGTCGTCGTCCTGCTTCTCGTCCACGGTGATGGTCAGGTCAGCGGGGCCGCGGCTGCCCCAGCGGTCGGTCACGGTGACGCTGACCTTGCTCTCGCCAGCCTTGGTCGCTGCTCCGCGCAGGCTGCCGTCTTCATCCAGACGCACGCCGCTGGGCAGGGCGCCACCGTTCACGCTCCAACGCAGGGGCGGCGTACCGCCGGTAACTTTCAGTGCACGCTGCACCGGCTTGCCCACCGTCAGGCCGATCGGTCCTTCTTCGGACACGACCGGCGGTGGATTGGCAACGATGCGGACGAATCCATGGCGCTCGCGACCATCGTCGGCGCGGATGGAGACGGGCAGGTCAAGGATCCCCGCGTCGTCGGGGCTGCCGGTGACGCTGCCGTCGGGGCCGACGCTCAGGCCGCCGGTGGCGGTGGCGGCGAAGTGATAGGCCTGGGCCGGGCCGCGCACGCCGATGCGGTCTTGATACGGGCTCCAGGCGGTGGCGGGCAGCAGTTCGCTGCGATCGGGGGCGAAGCCGTCATCGACGCCCAGCCACAGGCGTCGGGTCACACGGCGGCGGCTGTCCTCGGCAAGCACCGCGACGGTGGCACCGGGCGCGGTGGTGGGCGTGCCGGTGATCTGCCCCTTGGCATCAAGCTGCAAGCCAGGCGGCAGGCCGGTGGCGGACCAGCGCGTGTCCAACAGCCCGACGCTCTCCAGACTGGTCTGATAGGGGGCACCAAGGATGGCCACGGGCAGGGCGGTGGTGGTGATGGCGGGGGCGGGGTGGATGGTCAGGGCTACGGGCCCGGCGGCGGTGGCCTCGGCAGCATCCTGCACCGTGATCGGGATGGGCGCCGAGCTGGGCGTGGTGGGCGTGCCGCGCAGGCTGCCATCGCTGCCCAGGCTTAAACCCGCGGGCGCGGCGGTGGCAGCGGCGGCGAAGCGATACGGCCCAGTGCCGCCCGCAGCGGTGGCGCTGGCCCGGTAGGCCTCGCCGACCCACGCGTCGGGCAGGCGCTGGGCCGGCACATGCAGGCGCTTGGCTTCTGCTGCGGCGGCCCGGTCGGCCTCGTCCTTCAACACCAGCAGGCTCCGTCGCAGTTCATCGCGCAGGGGGGCGTAGGCTGGATTGCGCTGCGTGGCCGCATCGGCTGCCGTCAGGGCCAATTCGCGCTGACCGGCTTGCCAGCGGGCCAGGGCCAGATTGTACCAGGCATCTGCCGCTAAGGCCGGACGCGGAGACGCCGTGGCTTTTTCCAGATTGCTGGCCGCTGCCGCGGGATCCTTGGCCAGTTGCACCGTGCCCAGGTTGTAGCGTGCTTCATAGAAATCCGGATCGGCGATCAGCAGCGCTTCGAGGGCGGCGGCGACCTCGGATGCAGGCCGGGCCAGGGCTCGAGCCAAGCCGGCCTCATCGCTGGCTTGGCCGGGGGCGGCCAAGACCAGGGCCAACAGCAACGCTGCACCCTGGCGCCGCCGGGTGGGCAGCAGCGCGCCGATGCCCAGCAGCAGCAAGGCGGGGGCGAGCAGGAAGACATAGCGCTCCTGCGCGGAGGTGCGCCGGTGCTCTTCCCAGGTGCGGTCGCCACCCAGGCCGTCCAGGTGATGAATCAGCGCGTCCAGGTCCGCGTCGTCCGGCGTGTGGTTTACGGTCAGCCCGCCGGTGGTGGTGGCGAGCAGGTCAAGCGAGGCGCGGTCGGCGGTCACGGTCTGGATACGCCCGTCAATGGTGATGGTGGCGGGGGCCGCGGGATTGCCGAGAAAAAGCCCCAGCACCGGCACGCCTGCCGCCGCCGCGCGGGACGCCGACGCGGCCACCGCGTCGCGGTCGGGATCAGCGCCATCGCTGACCACCAGGATGGCCTGGCTGCGCTCCACCTGACGGGTGAGCACGGTCAGGGCCATATCCACCGCATGGCCGATGGCGGTGCCCTGGTAGCCGTCTGCGGCGGGAAAGAGGTCGGGCGAGCAGGACGCCAGCAGGTCGGCCAGGGCACTGCGATCGCCGGTGCAGGGGGCGCGCAGGGCGGGCGCACCGGCGAAGGGCATCAGCCCCAGGCGCAAGCCGGGACCGCGGTCGAGCAGGGTCAAAATCTCGCGCCGGGCTGCCTCCATGCGGTCGGGATAGATGTCCGTGGCGAGCATGCTGCGGCTGCAATCGAGCACGACCATCACGTCCGCCCCGGTGGCGCGCTGGGTCACGTCGCCGGTGCCCCAGCGCGGCCCGGCCAGGGCCACCACAGCCAACGCCAAACCGCTCCACAACAGGCCGAAGCGCAGCCACGCACGCCGTCGGCCCATGGACGCGGTCATGGGCGCCAAGCCGTGGCCGACGCGCTGCTGTTGAAGGATGAGCTGGCGCCGCCACCACCACGTCAGCAGGGCGAGCGGCGGGATGGCCAACAGCAGCATCAGGAAGAGGGGATCGGCCCAGGACATCAGCGCACCGCGTCCAAAGAAATGATGGGTTGTCCCGTAAGAGTGCGGCCATCCCGCTGACCAACGTTGACCATGACCATCATGCCACCCCCCGCATCCGCGTTTCCATCAACAGGGCCAGGGCGATCAGCAGCAGTCCGGCGGCCAGGGGCCAGGCGAAGCGGTCGGTGTCCTCGCGGCGTTCGTGCACCAGGCGCGGAGTGGGCTGCAAGGCCTCGATGCGTTTCAGTATCCGGTCCAGGCTGACGCGATCGCTGGCGCTGAAGGATTCACCGCCGCCGGCGGTGGCGATGGCGGTCAGCCGCGCGGCGTCGGGCAGCAGATTCGCCGGCGTACGCACCGCCACGGTGCGGCCCCAGTCGCCGGTGGTGGTCATAGTGCCTTGGGGGTCGCCCACGCCGATGCCATAGACGGTGGTGTCCAGAGCTTTGGCGCTGCGCGCGGCAGTCAGAGGATCTTTCCAGTTGGGCAACTCGCGGGTGTCGGCACCGTCGGTGATCAGAATGATGGCTTTGCCAAGCGAGTTCTTGGCGGTGAGTTGGCGCAGGGCCACGCCCAGGCCCAGGCCCAGGTTGGTGCCATCGCCCAACAGGCCGCTGCCGCGCCCGCCGCGACTCGCCCACATGGTGCGTTCGTGCTCTTCGGTGCGGGTCAGGAATTCGCGCACCGTAGCGTGATCATAGGTCAGCGGGCAGCTGGTCAGGGCGTGCTCGCTGAAGAACACCAGACCGATGCGGTCGTCGGGGCGGCGCGTGGTGAAGTCGGCGGCGGCGGCGAAGACCGCCGACAAGCGATCCTGCCGGGTGCCATCGGACGCGGTCAGATCGTTGACCGACATGCTGCGGCTGAGGTCGATCACCAGCACCAGGTCGCGACCATCCTGACTGCGCTCAGTCACCGTCCGTCCATAAGTCGGCCGGGCCAAAGCCAGCGCTAGCAGGGCTAGGCCACTGGCCAGCAGCAGGCGCCACAGCAGTGGACCCCGGCTGGGGCGCAGCACCTGCATCGCCAAGGACGCCGGCCCGAAGGCGGCGCCGCCCCGCGCCGGTTGCCACCACAGCACCGCCACCGGCAGCGCCAGCGCGAGCAGCCACCAGACTTGGGCCAACTGCCAGGTCATGGGCGCTCCTTGGCGACGGCGGCTTCCGCGGCCAAGCGGGCGGTGACCCGCTCGACCCAGGTCTTGGCTTCGTCCACGACCGCGGTCAGCGGCGCCAGAGCCATGTCGTCCGGCGCCCAGCGAGTGCCGTCGATCACCTCAAGCATGCGGGCATAGGCTGCGGCCTCGTCCACCTGGGCCTTACCGCGCACCATGGCGATGGCCTCGCGGGCGGTCATACCCGGACCATCGAAGCCCCACACCGCGCCGGCAAAACGCCGCAGCGCCAAGCCCGCCGCGCCGGCCAGGGCCTTGCCTTCGGTCAGGCGGGCGGCCGCCATCAATTCACGGGCCGCGATCTCGGCCGGGCTGGGCGGCGGACCCTGGAGGCGCCGATGGGTCAGCCGCCACAGCACTACGCCGACCGGCACCAGCAGCAGCGCCAGCAGCCACCACCAGGGCGACAGCGGCGCGCGTTCGCTTAATCCGGTGACCAGCGGCCGCGCGGCCGGCAAGGCAGCGGTGGCGCTGCCAGTGCCCACGGTCAGCAGCACCGCCGGGGCCTGTACCGCCACCGCCCCGCCCGGCCCGGTGGCCGTCAATACCGGACGGGGCAGGTTGACTGCGCCGCTACGCCGGGCCAGCAGCACCAGCCGTTGTTCGCGATACTCCAGCCCACCGCTGGTGCGGCGGATCGCCGGCGGCACCTCGACCACGAATTCTCCGGCGAAATCCGCCATCACGTCAGGTTCGCGCACCGACCAGCCGGTGGGCCAGGCCCACGACACGGTCACGGTCACCTGATCACCGACGGCGGGGGCAGCGGCGGAGGTGGTGAGGTTGAGGGTGACAGCCGTCGCGAGGTCGCGAGGTCGCGGGGTCGCGGGGTCGACGACATCGACGGCCGCAAGGCTGGTGAATGCCAGGAATAACAGATTGGATCGGTAGTTCATGACCCCGCGACCCCGCGACCCCGCGACCCCGCGACGGAAGTTCTGCCTCTAAAATATCGCGCCAGCGCGGTGAAGGCGCCCTGCTCGGTGCGCAGGTCTACCAGATCGCAGCCAGTGCCGCGGAAGCAGCCCTCAACCAAGCTGCGCTGCACGGTCCAGGCCTGGGCATAGCGGGCCCGCGCGGCGCGGCCATTGGCCAGCACCGCGGTGCGGCCAGATTCCGGATCGGTCAGCGCGAGGGGCGTACTGCCGGCGGGCAGCGCTTCTTCGCCGGGATCGGTGACGCGCAGGCCGACCACGTCGTGTCGGCGAGCCGCGCGGGCCAGGGCCCGGGTGAAGCGTCCGGCCGCCTCGCCATCGGCGTGCAGGAAATCGCTGAGTAAGAAGACCACGCCCCGGCGCGGCGCCACGCGGGCCAGCTCATCCAGGGCATGATCAAGCGCCGTGGCTCCCGACGCTGCCGGCGCCGCCAGCACTTCACGGACCACGCGCAGGCAGTGCCCGCGACCCTTGCGCGGCGCCAGGTGCAAGTCGGTGCGATCGGTGAAGCGCACCAGCCCCAGGCGATCATGATTACGGAAGGCGGTGACGCCGATCACTGCCGCCGCCTCGGCCGCCAAGGCCAGCTTGGCCCGCGGGCTGAGGCCAGGGATCGCGCCGAAACGCATGCTGCCCGAACCATCCACCAGCAGCCACACGGTGAGTTCGCGCTCCTCGCGAAAGGTCTTCACATGCGGCCGCCCGGCGCGCGCGGTGACGTTCCAGTCGATGGTGCGCACGTCGTCGCCCGGCGCGTATTCCCGCACCTCGTCGAACTCCATGCCCTGCCCCTTGAAGGCCGAGCGGAAACGCCCAGCGGTCAAGGTGGACACCAGTTTTCGCGTGCGGATTTCGATCCGGCGAACATTGCGCAGGATGGCAGCGATGTCGTCTTGACTGCCGTCGCGGGGTCGCGGGGTCGCGGGGTCGCGGGGTCGCTTAGCAGCATCGTCGCGGGGCCCAGTGCTCATACGAGGTATTCCGCGCTAGACTCGTTTGCGCGAGGATTCCGCAGGTAGCCTTGGAAACCAGCGATTTGGCTTAGGGTACGTTGAGTCAGCGACGTCAATGACGCAAGATCTTGGCTGGCGAACAGCCCAAGATCTTCACAGACGACGAGCAGGGATTCGACTTCCGAGGCGGAAGCACGAGCGATATCAAGGAACCGGGCAAACTCGACATCGCCACCACGGGCAAAACCTTCTGCGATGTTGGTCATCGTGGATACGGCTGCGCGGCGCAATTGCCGGCGTAAGTCATGGTCTTGCGCCAAAGGCCCATGCATCGATCCGCGATAAATCGCGGTGACCAACTCGCGTGCCGACTGCCATGCCCGTATTTGGCGAAAGTGCGAAATATTCACGAACTCTCCCCATCACGAACGTCGTCGGCTGTCGACCCCGCGACCCCGCGACCCCGCGACCCCACGACGGCGCCGTTTTCCGACCCCGCGACCCCGTGACACCGCGACCTCGCGACGGCTGTCCTCCCGCTCACGGCACCACCACGTGCTCCAGCATGCGCGCGATAATGCGGTCCGAATCCATATTCTCGGCTTCGGCTTCGTAGCTGGGCTGCACGCGATGGCGCAGCACATCCGGGGCGATGGCTTTGACGTCGCTGGGGGTGACGAAGCCGCGGCCGTCCAGAAAGGCTTGGGCGCGGGCAGACTGGGCCAGGGCGATGACGGCGCGGGGGCTGGCACCCAGTTCGATCAGGGCGGCCAGTTCCTTGATGCCGGCTGCGGCCGGGTCGCGGGTGGCGCGCACCAGGCTGACGCAGTAGTCCTTCAGACGGTCATCAAGGTGCACGCTGCGGCAGGCTTCTTGCGCGGCGATGAGGCCGGCGGTGTCCAGCACGGCGCGCAGGGCAGCGGGGCTGGGCGCCAGGGCCCGGTCCAGCACTTGGCGCTCTTCGACGGCACTGGGATAGGTGACCCGCACCTTCATCAGGAAGCGGTCGGTCTGGGCCTCGGGCAGGGGGTAGGTCCCTTCCTGCTCGATGGGATTCTGGGTGGCCAGGACCAGGAAAGGGCGGGGCAGGGCAAAGCTGGTGTCGCCGATGGTCACCTGGCGCTCTTGCATGGCCTCTAGCAGGGCCGACTGAACTTTGGCCGGGGCGCGGTTGATCTCGTCGGCCAGCACCAGTTGGGCAAAGACCGGGCCGCGACGCACCGTGAATTCACCATTATTGTAGATGCGGGTGCCGATCAGATCGGCGGGTAGCAGGTCGGGGGTGAACTGGATGCGGCTGAAACTGGCCTGCAGACAGGCGGCCAAAGCCTTCACGGCAGTGGTCTTGGCCAAGCCGGGCAGACCCTCCAACAGCAGGTGGCCTTCGCAGAGTAGGCCAATCAACAGGCGCCGCACCAGGTCCCGCTGGCCCACCACCACGGTGCCGATTTCGGCCTCGACCAGGCGCAGGGGGTTGGCGGCGTCGGCGAAGCTGGTCGGTGCGGGCATGGGGATTTGATCTCGTAAGTCCCGGGGACGTCGGGACGCGGAGAATCTTACGCCCCGAGGTCAGGGCAACCCGGATGTGCCCGGTCAGAGGGCCGGGGCGTCAGCCGCAGGGACCCAGGTGATAGAGGTGGCAGCGACCATCACCGGCCGGTGGGGGTCGGATAGCAGCATGGCCCAGGGACCGGCATTTCGGCCAATGGTCACCCGGGTTTGGACGGTGCGGTCATGGTCAACAAAGCTCTCCACCACGCTGCGGTCGATCAGCAGGCACAGGTCCAGGCCCGGGCCGGGGCCGGGGCAGAGCCTGACCGCCGGCAAACAGCATGGCGCCGCTCCAAGTGAGCTGATGAGTGGCCACGCGACGGCAAGGTTGAAGAAGACTGCATGCCAGTGGCTTCGGTAGAGCGTCCCGTGTGTTTCCACTTTACCTGCAAGGAAACGTTCAGGAGTAGCGGAACACAGCGGCCACGTCGCTGCTGCCAGCGGGCATCTGTGCGCGCGGCACCACCTGCGTGCGGACCCGGGTAACCAGGGCCTGGATCAGCGCGGTGTTGAGCAGGTCGGCGTCGTTGGCCGTGCGTGGTTCGTGCTCGCGCAGCTTGTCGGCAAGCGGGTCGTAGGTGCCCCAGCGCTCGGTGTCGCTGGCAATGAACAGGTCCTCGACGCGGCCCTGATACACAGCGCGCAGGATGGTCGCCAGATCGTCAGAGGCGCGCGCGCTGCCGCGCAGTTGGCCGTAGCGTTCGCGGGCCGCGTCGTCGGCCTTGCTGAAATGAGGCGCGACGATCTCCCAGGCGCGATCGTGCAGCGCGCCGATGGTAAGCAGATCGGTGTTATTGCTGATGCCGGCCTGGATCAGGAACTGATAGCGGTTCACGTCCCAATACAGCGGCAGCAGGTAGCCGACACCGGCGGTGACCAACGGCGCGTGCTGCGCATGCAACAAACTGCAGACACTGCTGTCGATGCGGCGGAAGTACTGTTTTATGCGCTCTTTCGCATCATCGTCGCCAACTGTGCCCAGGTACACCGAGCCGCCATGCCCTGCGTCGTGCCCGTTGCGATGAACCGTGCGTACCTCGGCGCGATGTTCGCCATCGATGACGCCCAAGGCTGCTTCAGTCGAATCCGGCGCTCCGGGCAAGGCGATGGTACGTAAGGCGAAGCGCGAACCCGCATGCAGCAGCACCCCGTGCTGGGTCAGTTCGAGCATGTAAAAATCGCCGTCGCCCTGCAATAGCGGCATCAGTGGCTTCACATGGCAGTGCGCGCCAACCACCACCAATTCAGGAATCGCTGCTGGCAACCACATCTGCCGCAAACCCTGGTCGCTGCAAAACAGCGCCAGTCCGTCCTGCGGATGGGCCCAGAACAATCGCGCTTCCAACAGTGCCAGCGCCGGCGCGAGGATCATATCGACGCGGGCTTCGCGTTCCTTGTCCTCAACATCGCCCAGATTCTTTGCGGACTTGACGGATTTGTCGAGAGCCGGTGCGGCATCAGCGCCAAGCATCAGGCTGCGCGCCTCATGCAGCATGTTTTTCAGCCGGATGTGATCCTGAGGCGTGTCACTGCCGGCACGATGCGTGGGCAGGAAGAGCGACGCCGTCAGGGTCGGCGGCAGCACCGCGAGCGCGTGCACTGCCGCGAGGTCAAACTCGACCCCAGGCACCGAGGCGTGATGCGCATGAGTGCGCTGCGCGTGGTCGTGCTGCTGACGGGCGTGGTCTGACTGGGGCTGTGGCTGGCGATGCATGGGGTCTTCTCAGTGCTGGCTGGCGCGGCTGGTTGATGCTGGTTGATGCGTCGGCGGACAACGTTAGCCGATCACCGATGTTCGATCAGGTCCGCGGCCGCGAAGCGCACCTTGGGCTCATGTGCATGCTTATCCTCAGCGCTGCGATAGCCCAAGGCACACGCCACCACGGCATTCAAGCCACGCTCCGACAGATTCAGGATCTGGTCGTATTGTTTCGGATCGAATCCTTCCATCGGACAGGTGTCGATGCCAAGCGTGGCGGCACTGATCAGCAGATTTCCCAGCGCGATATAGGCCTGCCGCGCCGCCCAGTGATCGAGCCACGCGTGGCGTGGGCCGTTGATCAAATCATTGACCATCACCTGCCGGTAGCCGGCCAGCGACTCGACCGTGACCTTGCGGATCTGCGCGGTGCGGGCGAGGAAGCGATCGATGTGCGCAACGCTCATGTTAGCGTGGATCACAAACACCACGAAGCGCGCACTGGTCGCCACCTGCGGTTGGCCATACGACGCCGTGGTCAGTCGCGCGCGTAGGGCGACGTCATCGATCACCAGGAAGCGATACGGCTGCAAGCCATAGGACGACGGACTCAGCACCAACGCTGCTTCCAACGTCGCCCAGTCATTGGCGCTGATCGCGCGCGCGGGGTCGAACTGCTTAACCGCATAGCGCCAGGTTTGGCTTTCAAGCAGGTCGCGGTTGGTGAGCGTGGTGGCCATGTGGGTATCCATGAAGAGTCTTGAGGAGCGATCACGCACGCGGGTGTCGCTGACGGTGTGTGCGGTGCGATGCAGCAGCAGCGGCACGACTTCTGCACCAGGGGAAGTGCAGCAAAAGGACACAGCGGCAAGCATGCCGGGCCGCTGGTCAGGGTCGGTGCTGGCGAAAATCGATGGAAAAAAAGCTACTCTCCGCCTCGACGCGTGACACAACCCAAGCACCTGCTCGCGACTAGGGGATCCCGCCCACGCCGCGGGATTCTCGCGATCATGCAAATGGCAGTGCCGGAGGGGTCGTTTCGTGCTGAATGCACGCTGCCGACCGAGTGCGCCGATCGCCACGAACACCAGTAAGCCTTTGCGCGCTTGAAAAGCGCCAAGCCCCAGCCTGGGCAGGAATAGGGGCATTGGCACGAACTGCGCCACCTCTAAGATGCCCGCCTACACCTCAGCCCCACCATGCATCACCAACCACAGCCATCATGCCTGTCTGAACAGGCCGTTTGATGGCGGTCACGCAGTTCAAGGATTACTACGCTGCGATGGGTGTCGCGCCGGACGCGACGTCGGATCAGATCAAGGCCGCGTGGCGCAACCTGGCGCGCAAGTTCCATCCTGACATCAACAAGGCCAAGGACGCGCAGAAACGCTTCACGGATATTGGCGAAGCTAACGACGTGCTCAGCGATCCGGTGAAGCGCAAAGCGTACGACGAAGTACGCCGCGGCGGCTGGCGCGAAGGCCAGGACTACAGCGCACCCGACAGGCACGGCGACGACGGCGGCAACGGCGGCGGCAATCCATTTGCGGGCGGCCGTTTTTCAGGGGCCGACGGCGAAGATTTCAGTGACTTCTTCAACTCGATGTTCGGTGCGCGCGGTGGCCGCCGTGCCGCGCCGGTGCGGGAACGCGGCGAAGATCTGCGCCACGTGCTGGACGTCACGCTGGACGAAGCCTACGCCGGCGGCAGCCGCGAGCTGCATTTGCAACTGCCCCCGTCGGCTGATGGCTCGGACACGGCGGCGGCGCGCACCTTGCAGGTGAAGATCCCCAAAGGCGTCGTTGACGGCGAAAACATCCGGCTGCGTGGCCAAGGCATGCCCGGAGCGACGCCGGAGCACAATGGCAATCTATATCTGGAAATGAGACTCAAGCCGCACCCGTTCTACCGGGTTGATGGACGCGACATCCTGCTTGATCTACCGCTGACGCCGTGGGAAGCGGTGCTGGGCGCGCAGGTGCCGGCGCCCACCTTGGGCGGCCCCACGACCGTCACCATTCCGCCCGGCAGCCACGACGGCCAACGCCTGCGCCTGCGCGGTCGCGGTCTGCCCGGTGCGGCCCCTGAGCAAGCGCCCGGCGATCAATACCTGACTCTGCGCCTGACCGTTCCGCCCACCGCCAGCGAGCCGGCCCAAAAACTGTGGCGCGAGCTCGCCGCGGCCTCGCCCTATCAGCCGAGACGTCACCTGGGCGTGTAAAAATTCTCTGACTGGCGCAGCCCTTTACTATGGCAGTCGACTCAGGTCCCCTGTAAGAACTTGGCGGAATAGCCGACTAATAACGGAAAGGTGATCGCCCGTGCTCATCGCCGTCATCCCTGCCCTGGACGAAGAAGGCTCGATCGGCGCTGTGATCCGACGCTTGCTTGCCGGCGGTGTCGCGCAGGTCATCGTCGCCGACAACGGCAGCCGCGACCGCACGGCCGAGGTCGCCCGCGCGGCCGGGGCCGTGGTCGTCCCTGCCCTGCGGCGGGGCTATGGCTCGGCCTGCTTGGCGGCCTTGGCCGTCCTGCCTGCGGGCGCCGAAGCCGTGATGTTCTGCGACGCCGATGGTGCTGATGACCTTGACCAACTTGATGCCGTGACTGGTCCGGTCCTGCGTGGCGTTGCTGACCTGGTGGTGGGCAGTCGGGCCCTAGGCCGTTCCGAACCAGGCGCGCTGACGCCGCCCCAGCGGATAGGCAATCTGGTTGCGATTTGCCTAATGCGCCTGCTCTACTGGCGGCGGGTCACCGACCTCGGCCCATTCCGCTGCGTGTCGACGGCGGCCCTGGCCCGCCTGCACATGAGCGATCCTGCTTTCGGCTGGACCGCAGAAATGCAGACCAAGGCCCTGCGCCTGGGCCTGCGCTATGTCGAGGTCCCGGTGAACGCCAAGGCCCGCACCGCCGGCGAATCCAAGATCAGCGGCCGGATCGGTCCGATCTTCAAGGCGGGCTGGGCGATCATCACGACTATCCTGCGCCATCGTTTCGGGCGTATGCCCGGAGCCGCGTAAGAAACCACCGAAGTCCCCGACTCACCCGTATCTTGGAGACACATTGCGAGCCATAATCCTGACCTGTTGCGCCAGCCTTCTGGCCGCCCATCTCACCGCTGCCGATGACACGATCATCCAGTACGACTGCATTCCCAACTACGCCAACTGGGCGGGGGTGACCGCCGCCTACAAGGCCAAGACCGGGGTCACGGTGCCGCCTGACATGAAGGGCAGCAGCGCAGCGATGGCCGCATTGGAGGCTGAGCGCGCCAGCCCGCGGGCCGATTGCGCCTACTACTCCGGAGCGATCGGTTTCCAGGCCGCCAGCAAAGGTCTACACCAGCCGTACAAGCCGGCCGGTTGGGAGCGCATCCCCGACGGGCTCAAGGATCCGAACGGGTCCTGGTGGACGGTGCATGTCGCCCACATTGCCATCCTGGTCAACATCAAGGCCCTGGGTGGCAAACCGGTGCCGCGTGGTTTCGCCGACCTGCTCAAGCCGGACTACAAGGGCATGGTGGTGTATGACCATCCCCGCATCCACGGCACTGGCTTCACCTTCGTCTACGGCATCGACGCCGTCATGGGTGGGACCGGTGACGGCGAAGTCGGCTTCTCCTACCTGCAGAAGC
>JBBQTJ010000003.1:0-33942 GCA_038213315.1 Planctomycetota bacterium | reverse complement strand
GTCACGTGACCCAGGAAAGGGATGCGCTCGCCGCGGGTGAAGCGATCAAGATCGGCGACCAGGTCGGACATCGACTGGTAGCGGTCCTCCTGGCGATAGGCCATGCACTTCAGCACGATGCGTTCGAGGTGGGGCGGGAAGTCGCGGCGTTGCTCGCGGGGCCACTTGGGCTCGGCGCGCTCGCTGCGGATCGCGGCCAGGGCGCTGTCGCGGTCGGCCTTGTGCTCGTAGGGCAGGTGGCCCTGGGTGGCGAATTCGTAGAGCACCACCCCCAGGCTGTACACGTCACTGCGCTGATCGACGCGCTTGGCATCGGTGGCCTGCTCGGGCGACATGTAATCCAGGGTGCCGATGATCTGCCCAGTACGGGTCAGGCCTTCGCTTTGATCGACTTCCTTAGCGATGCCGAAGTCGGTCAGCAGCGGATGTTCGACGCTGCCGAGGATATTCTCAGGTTTCAGATCGCGGTGCACCACGCCCTTGGCATGGGCATGATCCAGGGCGGTGGCGATGCAGCGCACGATGTGCACCGCCTCGCCGACGGTCAGGCGCGTGCCATCGAAACTGCACACTGCCAGATCCATGACCATGAAGGCCACATCGCGATAGCGGCCCTGGTCGAGCTGCAACTTCTTCGGACCAGCCTGCTCACCGCCATTGACCGCGTGGACCGAGACGATGTAGGGGTGATCGCCTAGGCGCTGGGCGACCTCGGCCTCTTGCAGGAAGCGCCGGTGGCCCGAGGTGTTGCTGCGGGCGTTGCAGACCTTGATCGCGAAGCGCACTTCAGCCGGCAGAGGGGTGCCCAGAAACTCACTGGCCAGGCGCGCCTGCTCGGCCCGGGGCAGCACTTCCAATTCCTTACGGATGGCAGTGCGGTTGTCCTGGGCATACCGCAGGCTCAGCAGATGCAGATAGTCGTACTCGGCCTCATACACCTCGCCCATGCCGCCGCGGCCCAGGCCGCGCACCAGACGCCACAGGCCCAGGGTCTCGCCCACCAAGGGATACGACTCCTCAATGGCGCGCGCACCATTGGGCGGGGTCTTGATCGCTTCACCACGGGTGGATCGCAGGGGCACGGCCGGGATGATGCCCCCGCTGCACAGGGGTCAACGACCTGGGCAAGGCGCCGCGACCAGCCGACCCTGAAAAGGGGTTTGCCGTGCCGCCCATCATCCGCACCATGCCACGTCCCCAGGAAAACGCCCATGAGCCCGTCCATCGCCGCACTGCTTGAGTTGCAGGCCATCGACCACCAGCGGCAGACCCTGCGCAAGGCCCGGGAGGGCAAGCACGCCAAAGTCGCCGGCGCCGAGAAGGCCTGGAAGGCCGCTGAACTGGCCGCTGTCACCGCCCAGGCCGAGGTCGACAAGCTGGGCGCACTGGCCCGCCAGTACGAACAGGACATCGCCCGCTGCGAGGCCCAGATCGCCGAACTGCGCGGCCAGCAGGCCGGGGCCAAGACCAACAAAGAGTACATGAGCATCATCAACGGCGTCGAGCAGGCCAAGCTGGAGAAGAGCCACCGCGACCAATCCGTCAAGGAACTGGGCAGCCGCACCACGGGCCTGCAGGAAGCCGCCGTCAAGGCCACCGCCGCCGTGCAGACCACCAAAACCGCCCTGGACCAGATGCAGGCCGCTGCCGGCGACCTGGGCATGACTCCGGAAGAGACCGAGATCCAGACACGTTACGACCAGGTCAAGGCCAGCGTCGAGCCCGGCTTCTTGGATCACTACGAGCGCCTGGTGAAGGCCAACCACAAGATGCCACTGATGCGCATCGACCCCAAGACCCGCGCCACGCCCTACGGCGTCCTCTTGAGCCACAACCACCTTGAGCAGGTGCGCATGGGCAAACTGGTGGTCGATCGCGGCTCGAATGCGATTCTGTATTTGGACGAGAAGTAGGAAGAGTCGCGGGGTCGCGCGGGGTCGCGCGGGGTCGCGGGGTCGCGGGGTCATACAACCGACGCCATTCACATCACCAACAGCAACAACAACAACACCCGGTGCGACTGCACCGGGTGTTGTTGTTGGCGGTCAGACCCCGCGACGCCGCGACCTCGCGACGGCTGTCCTGAGTATCCTCAATACCGATACCGCTCCGTCTTGAACGGACCATCTGACTTCACGTTGATGTAGGCGGCCTGCTTGGGCGACAGCTTGGTCAGGGTGGCGCCGAGCTGCTCAAGATGCAGGCGGGCGACCTCTTCGTCGAGGTGCTTGGGCAGCAGGTAGACCTCGTTCTTGAGGTTCTTGTGGTTGGTGAACAGCTCGATCTGGGCCAGGGTCTGGTTGGCGAAGCTGCACGACATCACGAAGCTGGGATGGCCGGTGCCGCAGCCCAGGTTCACCAGCCGGCCCTTGGCCAACAGGATGATGCGCTTGCCGTCAGGCCAGATCACGTGATCGACTTGCGGCTTGATCTCCTCCCACTTCAGGGTGCCAAGGGCGGCGACCTGGATCTCGGAATCGAAGTGGCCGATGTTGCACACGATGGCGTTGTGCTTCATCCCATCCATGTGCTTGCGGGTGATCACGTCCATGTTGCCGGTGGTGGTGACGAAGATGTCGCCCCAGCTCGCGGCCTGTTCCATGGTGACGACCTGGAAGCCTTCCATGCACGCCTGCAGAGCGCAGATCGGATCGATCTCGGTGACGAACACCGTGGCGCCCTGGCCGCGGAAGGCCTGGGCGCTGCCCTTGCCCACGTCGCCGTAACCGCAGACCACGGCCTTTTTGCCGCTGATCATCACGTCGGTGGCGCGCTTGATACCGTCGATCAGGGATTCGCGGCAGCCGTACAAGTTGTCGAACTTCGACTTGGTCACGCAGTCATTGACGTTGATCGCGGGGAACTTGAGCGTGCCCTTGGCAACCATTTCGTAGAGGCGGTGGACGCCGGTGGTGGTCTCTTCGCTGACGCCCAGGATGCCCTTGGACATGCGGGTGTACCAGGTCGGGTCGACCTTCAGCTTGGCCTTGATGCTGGCCAGCAGGATGGCCTCCTCTTCGCTGCCCGCCTTGCGGTCAAGGATCTTGGGATTCTTCTCGGCGTCGCAGCCCAGGTGCATCAGCAGGGTGGCGTCACCCCCATCGTCCAGAATCAGGCTGGGGCCCTGCTTGCCGCCGTCGAACTCGAAGATGCGGTGGGTGTAGTCCCAGTACTCGACCAGACTTTCGCCCTTCTTCGCGAAGACCGGCGTGCCGGAGGCGTCGATCGCGGCGGCGGCATGGTCCTGGGTGCTGTAAATGTTGCACGAAGCCCACCGCACGTCCGCGCCCAATGCTTTGAGCGTCTCGATAAGCACCGCGGTCTGGATGGTCATGTGCAGGCTGCCGGTGACGCGGGCGCCCTTGAGCGGCCGGGTCTTGGTGAACTTGCGCCGGATTGCCATCAGGCCGGGCATCTCATGCTCGGCGATGGCGATCTCTTTGCGGCCCCAGGCGGCCAGGGAAGGATCAGCAATGACGCTGTCGACGGTCTTGAGAGCGGCTTTGACCATGGGAGGTCCTTTCATCGGTGTATCGTGATGGATTGATATACCATTGTCCGCATGGGGGCAAGCCCCGGATGTGGCTTTCCAGATTGGCCTGAACTCGACGGCCCCGTGACCCGTCATACCGGCCAAGGAACTGCCATGCCGCCCATCGTTCACATCCCCACGCACTGCAAAGAAAACTGGGAGGGCATGACGCTCGATGGTCCCGGTCGCTTTTGCGACCGCTGCCAGACCACGGTGCACGATTTGACGGTCATGGGCCCCGGCCAAGCCGACCGCTTCATCAAGGTGCTGCCGGCGCGGCTGGCGGACGGCGAACATCTGTGCGTGCGCGCCCACACCGGACCCGACGGTCGCCTGGTGCCGACCTCGCTCAGCCGCCGACTGCTGAACAACGGCATGGCCGCCATGCTGGCCATGACCTTTGCCGGCTATGCGGGTAGCGGCCCAAGCCTCAGCGCCGCCGATGGACCCGTGGGTCCGACGGTGCAGTGCCCGACCACGACCGATACCGCCGTGGCGGGCGGAGTGATGTTCCTTCCAGAGATGGGCGATGTGGCCATCGCGCCCAGCGCGACCCCCGCCGCCATCAGCGCCACCGCGCCGATCCCGGTCATGGGCGACCCTATTCCTTCACCGACCATGGGCCGGGTGATATCACCGGCGGTCTCCACCTCGGCACCTGCACTATTGATGGGCAAGCCCGCCATCATGCCGCCAACCAAGCCCTGAACCGCAACCCTGTCTTGTACGGGCACGATGGGGCGGAGACTGCCCCGCCCCATGGCTACCCCCCGCCGCATCTACCGCATCTACCTAGAGCTGGCCCGCAATGCGCCGCTGGTCCAGGAATTCCTTCAGTCTAAAAGCGAGAAGTCGGGCACGGTGGACCTGTTCGTGAACGCTGACCGGGGCAAGTTCTTGGCCCGTTTTGGTGAAGAAATGGAGGAGTTGTGCGGAGTCCTGGACGGCACCCACAAGGACTCCTACCTGATGGAGTCGACCCAGACTTTCTACTGGGCGTCCTGCTACGCTGCGTCCGGCGACACGGCCTGGGAAGACCTGCGCTTCGAGGAGGCCCGCCGCGAAGCCGTGACCAGCGGCATCGGCTCGGTCGCCGAACTGCGCGCCGCCGTCGCCCGCCTGGTGGGCATCGGCGCGCCGGCCGCCAAGCCGTCGAAGTGCTTCCTGCTCTGGCAGGTCGCCGACCGCCTCTACCGCAGCAGCACGCCGGCGGACAAGCAGTGGTCCCTGGAGCAGCTCATGGAAGCCGACCTGCAGGACATGAAGAAGCGGACGTATCTGGAGCCGATCATTGCGCGGGTGACGGAGTGAAGAAACATCCGCCGCGAAGTCGCGGGATCGCGGGGTCGCGGGGTCGACTTCCCTCGCACACCTCCATACCTGTGATCCTCGCGCCGCTGTTGGACTTCACACACCGAATCACCGCGGAACTGTAGCCGCCATGCCTTCGACCTCGCGACCCCGCGACCCCGCGACCCCGCGACCGCCGCCTGGCGCGACCCCGCGACTGCGGCCTGCCCCGACCCCTCGACCTGTGGTCGTCTTCGCTCCCCATCCCGACGACGCCGAGATTCACCTGGGCGGCACCATCGCTGCGTTGGTGCGCCAGGGCCAGCCGGTGGTGGTGATTGATGCCACCCGTGGGGAACTGGGCAGTCGCGGTACGGCTGAGCAGCGCGCCGCCGAGGCCGCTGCGGCCGGCAAGGTCTTGGGGCTAGCGGCACGCGAGAACCTGGACCTGCCGGATGGGGCGGTGCCGGCCGACGACCAGGCGGCGCGCATCCACATCGTGACAATGCTGCGCCGTCATGCCCCGCGGACGGTGCTGTGCCTCAGCGGCCACGCCCGCCACGGTGATCATCAGAACCTCGCCCGGCTGGTGGGCGGCGCGGTGAAGATGGCGGCCCTGCACCGCTTCCCCGCTCCTGGTACGCCCCTCGCCGGGTTGCGGCTGTGGTTTGCCGAAGCCGAATTGCCGTTGACCTCGCCGGCCTTCCTGGTGCCGCTGACGGCCGCTGATTGGGGCCAAAAGATGGCCGCGATCCGCTGTCACACCAGCCAGCTGTACCAAGCCGGCGTCGACCTGCCGGCGACTAGCATCGCTACGCCGGAGTTCCTGACCTGGATCGAGGCCCGTGGGCGCTCGTGGGGACATCACGCCGGCGCAGCGTACGCCGAGGCCTTCTCGGGACCCGAACTCCCCGTGGTGGCGGACCCGACCGCGTTGTAGTGATCGGGTTTCACCTCAATCCGCTGCCAGGTCCAGTCGCCAACACGTTGAGGCAAGGGCCTCGCCATGACTTGGCATACCCGTGCCTACGGCGCAGCATAACCTCTTGCTGCGAACCGACCGCAATGATTAGCACAGGCAGTCGTCCTGTTGCGGGATGCAGCACGGCCATCATACTGGCAACCAATGCATCAGCTCTACGAGTTGAATGTTCGCACCTGGCGGACGGATCGCTCGCGCGAGTTGGGCCGCCCGGCGACCCTTGATGACCTGGACTGGTCATTCCTGGATCAACTGGTCGAGAATGGTTTCACGTGGCTGTACCTCCTCGGCATCTGGCCGACCGGGCCCCTGGCCCGGGACATCAGCCTCAAGGACCACCACCTCCATCAATATCTCGTCTCGGTGCTGCCGGATGTCTGCCCGGCGGACATCTGCGGCGCGCCCATGGCGGTGTCAGACTATGCCTGCGATACCGCCCTGGGTGGCGATGAGGCCCTGGCGCGTTTGCGCGACCGGGCCCAATCTGCTGGCTTGTCGCTGATGCTGGATTTCGTGCCCAACCACATTGGGCTGGATCATCCCTGGGCCATCGAGCGCCCCCACTATTTCATCGCGGGGGACGCCGGACTGCTGCGCACCCAGCCCGAAAGCTGGATCGAGCTCGGCGGCCGGGTGCTGGCCCATGGCCGCGATCCTTTCTTCGCCGCCTGGCGCAACACCGTGCAGTTGGATTACGGCAATCCCGAGGTGGTCACCGCCATGACCACCCTGGCCGCGTCGATCGCCGCGCGCTGCGACGGCCTGCGCTGCGAAGAGGCGATGCTGCTGCTACCAGACGTTTTCCAAAGCACCTGGGGCCGGGCCATCCAGCCGTTCTGGAAGGGCTGCATCAGCCAGGTCCGCGCCGAGCATCCCGGCACCCTGTTCATGGCCGAGGTGTATTGGAACCGCGAGTACGAACTGCAGCAGGTGGGCTTCGACTTCACCTACGACAAGATCCTTTACGACCGCCTGCTCTCGGACGACGCCGAGTCGATCCGCGGCCATCTGCGCGCCGCCAGCGACTACCAGTCGCACAGCGTCCGCTTCCTCGAAAACGATGACGAGCAGCGCGCCGCCGCCCGCTTCCCCTTCTCAGAGCACCACCGCGGCGCTCTCTTCATCACCGGCATGGTGCCGGGCATGCTGCTGCTGCACCACGGCCAGGAAGACGGCCGCCGCCTGCACGCCAGCCTGCACTGCACCCGCCGCCCCGCCGAGGACGGCAGCGAAGCACACCGCAAGGCCTACCAGGAATTGATGCTGCTGCTCAGCGAGCCGGCCCGCCACGACGGTGCCTGGCACCTGCTTGAACCACGGGACGCCGGCGGCCGCCCCTTGGTCGCCTGCCTGTGGACGCAACCGCCGCACCACGCCTTGCTGGTGGTGGTCAACGCCAGCTGGCATCAGGCCACCGGCGCCGTCGACGCCGGCCCCCTCATCGCCCGCGACTGCCAGATCCAGGACTTCCTCGCTGGCGGTGGCCAGTGGACGGTAAAAGCAGAGGTCCTGGCCCAAGGCGGTTTCAATGTCAGCCTGCCGCCCTGGGGCGCGCAGGTGTTCAGGATCATGCCGCTGCGGTGAGCGCAGGGCCGGCCTGCACCGCGTCCTCGAGGAATCCATGCACCGACTGCCAGCGCTTCTCCTGTTCCTCGGCATGCTGGCCGCCAGCGATGCTCCGTTGTCTGCCGAGGCCCTCGCCTCCCTGGCCAGATCAGGCACTGTGGGCCAGGTCACCGCCGCTCTTGCGGCCGGTGCCGACGTCAAAGGTAAGGGCCAGTATGGCCGGACGGCCCTCTACAGCGCGGTCATGTGGGGCGCAGAACCCGCGGTGATCGCCGCGCTGATCGCGGCCGGAGCGGACGCCAATGCCACCATGGACACCGGCGGATCACCCTTGATGGCTGTGGGCTGGGGCGAGCGGGCCAATCCCGAGACGGTTGCGCTGCTGCTCAAAGCAGGTGCCGATCCCGCCTATGTCCTGTCGTTCAGCCGCCTGAACGCCCTCCATATGTCGGTCATGTACGGCGACCGGCCTGATCTCGTCACCGCCCTGATCGCCGCTGGCGTCGATTGCAATGGCGTCGACTCGGATGGCTGGACCGTCCTGGACCGGGCTCGGGAGAGGCAGCGCACCAAGTCCATCGCCGTCCTGATCGAGGCCCATGCCCAGGCCGGCACCAACCCGAGGGCCGTGCTACAGACCGGTTCGCCGGACGCAGTCCGCGAGTTGGTCAACCGCACAAAGATGGATCTCAACCGGCCGATGCCGGATAGCCACATCCCCATGATCGAGGCGGCGGGCCGCAACCCGGACCCCGCCGTGACGCGGCTGCTGGCAGAACTGGGCGGCAAGGTCGAGGGTCTGAAAGATCGCTGGGGCACGTCCGCGATGGGGCGCGCGGCGTCCATGAACAGCAATCCCGAGGTGATCAGCGAACTGATCCGGCTGGGCGCGTCAGCAACCGCCGGGCTGCCGCTGATCACCGCCGTGAACAGCCAGTACCGCGCCGCCATCGTACCCGTGCTGATCACCGCTGCCCCCGAGGCAGTGAATGCGCCAGACGACCAGGGGCGAACCGCCCTGGACCACGCCTTGGCCAACCCCGCTGGGGCAGGCATGAAAGAAGCTACCGCCGCGCTGCGTGCTGCTGGCGGCAGATCGGGCGGCAGCATCTGGGAACTGGTGCAACGGGGCACCCTGGCCAAAATCGAGGCCGCCATCGCCGCCAAGACAGACCTTATGGTGGTCGACGGCAATGGCCGCACCCTGGTCATGGAGGCGGTCATGAGCCGCCGCGAACCGGCCGTGCTGAAGTGCCTGATCGCAGCCGGCGTGCCAGTGGACACTCCGGACCAGTGGGGGGCCACCGCGCTGATGCGTGCCAGCTTGAATGCCGCTGCGGTGCCAATGTTGGTGGCGGCAGGCGCTGATCCGAACGCCAGCGATAAGCATGGCCGCCGGCCCCTTCACTTCATGTGCGACATTAATGCAAACATTGAGGTCGTTGTCGCCCTGCTTGCCGCCGGCGCCGACCCCACCCTGCCCGACCAGCAGGGGCAGAGTGCCTTCGACTGGGCAACTAAAAAAGGACGCGCCGATCTGCTGGAGTTGTTTTCCCGGCCCGTCACGTCCGCCACCCCGCCAAGCGTCGACTTCTGAATCAATACCAGAGCCTTGTGACTGGCCGCCGCTGGACGGCGGGCCGGCGGGACTATACTCCATCGCTCCATCGTCATGAAGCGATGGACCACCCCGAGGACTCGCCATGGCCCGCTCCCTGTTCACCTCCGAATCCGTCTCCATGGGGCATCCCGACAAGGTTGCCGACCAGATCAGCGATGCGGTGCTTGACGCCTTCCTGGCGCAGGACCCGAAAAGCCGCGTGGCGTGCGAGACCCTGGTGACCACCGGCCAGGTGGTGGTGGCGGGCGAAGTGACCAGCAAGGGCGTGATCGATGTGATCGCCATCGTGCGTCAGACCATCAAAGAGATCGGCTACACCGAGCAGGGCGTCGGCTTCGAAGCCGAGGGCTGCGGCGTGATGGTCGCCCTGCACAGCCAATCCCCCGACATCAGCCAGGGCGTGACCGAAGGCTCTGGCCTGCACAAAGAGCAGGGCGCCGGCGACCAGGGTCTGATGTTCGGCTATGCTTGTGACGAGACTCCCGAACTGATGCCGCTGCCGATCTTCCTCAGCCATCGCCTGATGGAAGAGCAGGCCCGCCTGCGTCAGACTGGCAAGCTCAAGTACCTGCGCCCCGACGCCAAGAGCCAGGTCACGATCGAGTACGATGGCGACCGTCCGGTGCGCATCCACACCGTGGTGATCAGCACCCAGCACTCCCCGGCCGTCAAGTTCGAGACCCTGCGCAAAGACATGATCAAGATGGGCACCGAGGTCATCAACAAGGCCTCGACGGTGAAGGTGGACAAGAACACCGTCTGGCACATCAACCCCACCGGCCGCTTCGAAGTCGGCGGCCCCCACGGCGATGCGGGCCTGACCGGGCGCAAGATCATCGTCGACACCTACGGCGGCATGGGTCGCCACGGCGGCGGCGCGTTCTCGGGCAAGGATCCGTCCAAGGTCGACCGCAGCGCCGCTTACGCGGCCCGCTGGGTGGCCAAGAACGTGGTCGCAGCCAAGCTGGCGCGGCGCTGCGAAGTGCAGGTCGCCTACGCCATCGGCGTGGCCAAGCCAGTCTCGGTGAAGGTCGACACCTTTGGCACCGGTACCGTCGCGGACGACGTGCTGGGCGACGCGGTGCAGGCAGTTTTCGACCTGCGCCCCAAAGCCATCATCGACAGCCTCGACCTGCTGCGGCCCATCTATCGCCACACTGCCTACCACGGCCACTTCGGCCGGAAGGGCTTCACCTGGGAAGCTGTGAACAAGGCCGACGCCCTGATCACCGCGGTCAAGAAGGCCGGCGCCAAGGCCGCGAAGGGCTGATGCCCGCTGACGCACGTGGCATGCTGTCCCGACCGCCCCAGGCCCATGCCTGGGGTGCGTTATTATTGCTGTGGCTCCTCGCGATTTGCGCCAGCGCCCTCGATACGCCGTTTCCTGCCGCTCCTGCCGGCTGGACGACCTTGCCGCCCCAGGACGGCGCGACGGCGCTCTACGCCGCCCCCGGCGGTGGTGCCCGCCTCAGCGTGGTGCGCGCCGAACTAGTCGCCAATGAGACCGGCGCTGCTTTCTCGGCGCGCAACCTCAACGACCTGAGCCGACTGCTGACCGATTTCCTGCCCAGCGACGACCGGGATTTCACCGGCACCGCCATCGGCAGCCGCACCTGGCAACACCTGCGCTATTCCTTCGCCATCGGTCCGACCCCCTACGAGGCGATGCTGTATTGCACCGTCAGCGACGGTGCAGGTTGGTGCGCCACCCTGGCCGCACCCCAGGGCAGCCTGTCGACCTATGTGCCTGTCCTCAAGGCCTGGCTGGAAAACGCCGGCACCAGCCGCGCGGTGCTCCCCCAGCGCTAGCTGCTGCTAGCCTTCGCTCTCCGCGACGCGCCACCGGGCTAATTTGTCGAAGAGGGTGCGCTTAGCCATGCCCAGGCGATCGGCGGCCTGCTGGCGATTGCCGCCGCAACGCTCCAAACAGCCAAGAATGTGGCGACGTTCCACCTCATCCATGACCAGTTCGTCGCCAAAGGCGAAACCCCCTGCAGTGGCCACCGGTGGCAGAGACATTGCCGGGGCAGTAAGCATGCCCGGCAAGGCCAGCTCGGGCAGCGAGCGACGCACCGCATCCACATCGATGGGGGCATCGCCGTTGAGCACCACCAGGCGCTCCATCACATTGACCAGCTCGCGGATATTGCCTGGCCAACGATAGGCGGCGAGGAGCACGGCCGCGTCCTCTGACAAGCGCGGCTTGGCGCTCAGTTCACGACCGAACACGCCCAGATAGTGGGCAATCAGATCCGGCAGATCCCCATGCCGTTCGCGTAGGGGCGGCAAGTCCACCGGCACCACGTTGAGGCGGTAGTACAGGTCTTCGCGAAAGCGACCACGGCCGACCTCGGCCAACAGGTCGCGATTGGTGGTGGCAACGATGCGCACGTCGACCTTGATCGGCTTGGTGCCGCCGACCCGCTCGAACTCGCGCTCTTCCAGGACGCGCAGCAGTTTCGCCTGCAACTCCTGACTTATTTCACTGATTTCGTCCAGCAGCAGAGTGCCGCCATCGGCCAACTCGAAGCGGCCAAAGCGCTGCTCGTCGGCGCCGGTGAACGAGCCTTTCTC
This sequence comes from Planctomycetota bacterium, assembly GCA_038213315.1. Lineage (GTDB taxonomy): Bacteria > Planctomycetota > UBA11346 > UBA11346 > UBA11346 > JBBQTJ01. The sequence goes on along the minus strand of JBBQTJ010000003.1, from coordinate 22,377 downwards.
GTGGCCGAACAATTCGCTGGTCAGCAGGGTCTCGGTCAGGGCCGCGCAGTTGACCCGGATGAAGGGCCCGGCGGCGCGCGGCGACTGCTCATGCAGAGCGCGGGCCACCAGCTCTTTACCAGTGCCGCTTTCGCCACGCACCAGCACCGTGGCGTTGGCCTTGGCCGCCCGCGCCACCGTATCCAACACGCGCGCCATCGCCGGACTGCTGCCCAGCATGCGCCGCTCGCGATGGCGATCGCGCACCTCGGTGCGCAGCACGCGCACCTCCCGCACCAGCGCCGCCCGCTCATTGAGGCGCAACAGCAGGGCCTCGACCTGCTCCAGACCAAAGGGCTTCATCAGATAATCGTAGGCCCCCTGGCGCATGCTCTCAACCGCCGACTCCACCGAGGCAAAGGCGGTCATCATCACCACCGGCATCTCCGGCCATTTCTCCTTGGCCTTCAGCAGCAATTTCAGTCCACCCATGCCGGGCATGCGGATGTCGCTGATCAACAGATCCGCGGGCTCGGACTCCAACGCCTTCAGCGCCTGCACCCCATCCCTGGCAGTGCGCACCGTCACGCCCAGGCGCGGCAGCAGTTCGGACATCAATTCGCGATTGAGGATCTCATCATCAGCGATCACGGCAGAGGCGATAGGCATGCCACCACCCTAGGGCCGGTGGACGCGAGTTCCATCCTGCCATTGCCGCCCTGAAGCGGCCGCCTGCGCTAAAGAAAGAATGCCAATTCTCTGGGTCACGGCCTCTGCCCAGGTTCCACCTCGGCAAGCCGAGGCTTGGCGCCGGATCGATGCCGTCTGGGCTGCGTCGGTGCAGCCACTGCTGGATCTCTGTCCACCGCCGGCGACCTTGCCTGACTCAGTGGCCGCCGCGATGGGCAGGACCGCCCTACAGAGGCCTGACCTTCAAGAGCTTCGCAGCCGCCCCGAGGCCATCAGGTGGCGGGCCAAGCTGGCGACGTCGGGAGCAGGCAGAGCACGGCCCGGCAGGCCGGGCACTGCTTGCATCACCACGTCGCGCAGGGTGAGCATGGCGCGGCGGTATTCCAACGCCTCACGGATGACCGCCATGACCTCGACTGCGGGACAGGGCTTGGTGAGGAAGCGAAATGCCCCACCACGGTTGAAGGCATGCAGGACATTGCCCACGGTGGTGCCGCCAGAAAGCATGATCACCGGGATGCCGGGGTGCTGCTCGCGCAGGATGGGCAAGAGTTCGACACCGGGCAGACCCGGCATGCGGTCGTCGAGGACAATGGCACCCACCGGACCTTCGCCCAGGCGAAGCAGCGCCGCATCGGCGTCCTCTGCGGTACGTACCTGCCACTGCTCGCCCCGGGCCGAACGGCGCAGGCCGTCGAGCACCGCCGCATCGTCATCGACCAACAGGATGGTATCGGTCATGGGCACTCCGGGTCAGGCCGCGTCGACGGTGAGGGGCTCGCGCACCCCGCCGGCTCGGGCGTAATTGAGTAAGCGTTCCACCAAGGCGACGCCCACGCGCATGCCCGCCCCGACCAGCAGGCTGCCGTCCCGGGCCAGGACATCGGCGCGCAGGACCATGCCTGGACGCAGGTCGGCCAAGGCCACGGCGATGCTGCGCCGGCCAGCGACCTTGGCGGCATCGGCGTGTTCGACGAAGAGGGCGACGGCTGCGGCCAGCACCCGGGGGTCGTAGCGCGAAGGCGTGGTCTGCAGGCGAGCCATCGCATCGCGCAGGGGAAGACCGGACGCATGCAGGTCCGCAAGGTCGCCCAGCAGGAGCAGCACGCGCGCACCCATGGGAATCTGCTCGCCCTTGGCGCTGTCGGGCGGAAAGCCGGTGCCGTCGAAGGCCTTGCTTTGGTAGAGCACCATCCGCGCGACCGGCTCCAGGCGCGGAATGTTGGCAAGCAGCATGCTGCCGATCTCGGGAATGCGCGAGAGGATGTCGGCCTCCTCAGCATCAAGGGCCTGGCCGACGCGATGCTTGGCCAAGATCTCCGGCGGGATGCTGATGCGCCCGATGGGGGCCAGCATCATCGCCATCTCCACCGCCCACACGTCGGCGATTTCCAAGGCCCGGCACAAGGCGTGCAGCTCCTGCCGCAGAGCTTCGCGCCGGCCGAAGAGCTCGGGCTCGGCCAAGGACAGGACCTCGGAAAGAACACGCACACTGCCGTTGAGCGTCGATTCGAGCAGCACCCGTTCGGCAGTGATGAGTTGGTGCTGGCGGAGGGCATCGTCGAGGGTGCGCTCAAGCTCCTCAGGCGGGCAGGGCTTGCTCAGGAAGCGGAAGATATGGCCGCGATTGACCGCCGCCGTGGCCGTGGCCAGATCGCCGGCGCCGGTGAGCATGATGCGGATCGTCTCGGGGTGACGCTGGCGAACCTGCTCCAGCAAGGCGGCGCCATCCAGGCCTGGCATGTGCATGTCCGCCACCACCACCGCATACGAGGCCTGGGCGAGTTCGGCCAGAGCCCGGTCGCCGCCCTCGGCAATCGTCACGGCAAAGCGCTTGCGCAAGGTTCGCTGCATGCCAGCGAGGATATTGGGCTCGTCGTCGACGCAGAGAATGCGCTGGTGGGTCGCCATGGCGCGCTCAGCGGTGGCTACGGGCAATGGCTGCTGCCGCAGCCGCCTGCCAGCCTGCTACTTGGTCCGGTGCGCCCAGGCCGGCCAGCCAGGCCGGATCGGCGTGGACCTGATGGCTGTGGCTCAAGCCGGTGCCAGCGGCGACAGCGCATTGGGCCAGATGCACCGCGGCCAGCGGACCCATGGTCGCCGGTGGGGGGGCATGATGGAAGAGCACCGCTTCGACCAGCTGGTCGGGCAGGCCCCAGAGGGCGAGCAGGGCCGCCCCGAGGGCAGCGTGGTCGGTGCCGATGGCCTTCTGCTCGGCCACCGCTGCATCCAGATCCTGCTCCCGGGCCAGAGCCTGGGCCGCAGCGAACTCCCGAGGCAGGCGTGAGGCGAGGATGAGCATGCCGCAGTCATGCAGCAGTCCGGCCGTGGCGGCGGTGTCGGCGTCGCCCGGAGTGAGCCCCGCCGCCTGGCAGGCGGCCCGCGCCCCGGCGGCGATACCGACGCTGTGCCGCCACAGTGCGGCCGCGTCCAAGGCAGTATCCTCCAACTTGCAGGTGCTGAAGACGTGACCGGCCAGGACCAGCGAGCGCACCATGTCGATGCCGAGCAGGGCCAAGGCCTCGTGCGGCGAAGTGACGGGGTGGTTCATGCCAAAGCACGCCGAGTTGACTAGTTGCAGGAGCTTGGCGGTCACGCCGATGTCCTGGGCGATAGCGTCACCGATGGCCAGCATGGAGGGATTGGGCCGATTCAGTTCGGCACGGATGCGGATCCACACTTCGGGCAGGCTGGGCAGGGCGCCCATATGGCAGATCAGGCTGCGCAGCTCGGGCGCGGCCAGATGCTCGCGCAGGGCGAAGGCGCCGGCGATGGCGCCGCGCAGAATCTCGGGATCGCAGGGCTTGGTCAGGAAGCGGTGGGTCAGGCCGACGGAATTCAAGAGGGACTCGCGGTCGCTCTGTCCGGTGAGCAGGAAGCGCACAGTCTGGGGATGCCGTTCCGCCGTGATGCCTAGGAGCTGGACGCCGGAAAGGTCGGGCATGCGCATGTCCGAGACCAACAGGTCGACCGTCTGCCGTTCCATCAGCTCCAGCGCGGCCATGCCGCCGCCGGCGGTGAGGACCTCCCACTGCTCTCGCTGGGGACGGAGCATGCGCACGATCCCTTCAAGCAGGCGCGGTTCGTCGTCGACGAAGAGCACGCACTGGCGCTCAGGCGGCATGCTCATTACGGACCTCCACCAACGGCAGGCGGATGGTGAAGACCGTGCCCGGCCCGCCGGCCCGGTCGGCGAAGGTGATGCTGCCACCGTGCTTCTTGGTGATGATCTGGTGCGCCAGGTAGAGGCCCTGGCCAGTGCCGCGGCCGACCTCCTTGGTGGTGAAGAACGGGTTGAAGATGCGCTCGCGGATGGCCGGCGGGATGCCGGTGCCGGTGTCGGCGATCGCCAGCTCGATCCAGGCCCCGTCGCGACGACTCGACAAGGTGATGGTACCGCGGCCGCGTTCGTGATAGGTATCGGCAATGGCGTGCGCCGCATTGACCACCAGGTTGAGCAGCACCTGGTTGATCTCGCCGGGTACGCAGGGAATCGCCGGCAGCGAGGCCTCAAGGTCGAGGGCGGTATCGGCGACGTACTTGTACTCGTTGCGCGCCACCACCAGGGTGGTGCGGATCGCGGCGTTGAGGTCGCTGGGGCGGCGCTGCCCCTGATCGGGGTGGGAGAACTCCTTGAGCGCCCGCACCAGCGACGCGACCCGTTCAATGCCCTCCAGACCCTGGTTGATAGCCTTGGGCACCTCATCGCGCAGATAGGGAAGATCGGCGCGCTCGGCCGCCTGCCGCGCGATGGCCACGACCTCGGGTGCCTGACCGGCCAGGCCGCCCAGGGCTTCGCTTTGCGCCTGAAGCACGGTCTGCACGTCGCGGAAGCCGTCCTGGAGGAAACGCAGATTGTCACCGATGAACTGGATCGGCGTGTTGATCTCATGGGCGATGCCGGCGGCGAGCTGGCCGACCGATTCGAGCTTCTGGGCCAGGCGCAGCTCGGCCTCGATGCGCTCGCGATCAGCGATCTCGCGCTGAAGATGCTGGTTGACGCGGCCCAGCTCCTCGGTCTGGGCTTGCAGGCCCTGGGTACGCTGGCGCACGCGTTCCTCCAGGTCGTGGTTCATCGCCACCATAGCGTCGGCGAATTTCGTGGCTTCGGCCAACGAGGTCTGCTGGGCCTGCATCAGGATGATGAAGTCGAAGATGGCGTCATGGGCGGGAAAGTCGGTCAATCGCAGACCCATGGCCGCCATCTGGGCGATATTCGCCAGCTTAGGCGCCCCGACGAAGACCACGTTGCCATCTGCCAACAAGGTGAATTGGCCTTTGAGTATGATGTCTCCGTCCTGCTTTGATTGCAGCAGGGCCAGCCGTCCGGCATTGTCCCGCAGCACCGCCAAGCTCAGGACTGGCGCCTCAGGTTCGATGAGGGCGAAGGCCTCGTCCAATCCATCGCCCACTGCCAGATAGGGCAGGACCCGCGGCAGGATTCTGCCCACCTGGCGGATGATCAGCTGGGGGTCGATGACGATATGGAAGGGGAAGACCTCACTCAAGGCCCCAGCGTCGATGCCGATGCCACCCTGGCCCAGGCCCGCGCTCATGGCGAATCCGCAGGACGCAGACGCACCCTGAAGACATCGTGATCGTGCCCGTCAGCGCAGGAGTGCTCGACCGTTACCTCGGCGGTCACCCGATAGACAGTGCCAAGGCCGCGAAGCAGTCCGACCACGAAGGAGGTCAAGCCCTGACGGGTGGAAAAATAGTCGACGCGCATGGTGTCCCCAATTCGCTCGCTGATCTCGATGCGCGGCGGCTTGAGGCTGGGGAAGGTGGTGCGCAGACGAGCGTGCATGTGATTGAGATTGCTGAGGAATTCCTGGTAGGTTCCACCCATGAGTTCAAGCAGCACGCCATAGCCCTCGCGGGCGGTGAAGCTCATCCAATACTCCCCAAAAACCTCGAGGACCTTGCTTGACGGCACGTTGAGCTCGGCGCTCGCCGCGGCCACCAGATCGTAGGTGATCTGGTCGGGGTAGGGGCGCATTGCCACGAAGGAGAGTTCAGCTACCCCAGCGCGCTGTCGAATGCGTTCCCAGGTGGCTTCGTCCCAGCGCGATACGACCAGATCTCGGACGGCCTTGTTAACGAGTCCGTACATGGCACGCCCTCCACAGTAAGCATACCCCGAGAATCAGCTTAACCGCCGCGTCGGGGCTTCGGCAAGGGCAAGACGCGCATGATACACGCGGCACACACCGAAAGCCTGCCCGCCTGCGTGATCAGTGAGCAGAGCTGCCGACCAGAAGCGACGTTTTAAAGGGCACCTACGAGGCTCGGCCCCCTGCCAGCACGCACTCCTGAACCACTTATGAAGTAGGCACTTTGTAGCTGTGGATTCCCTCAGCGTGGGTCTTATGAGCTAATGTCCCGCGTGGCTTCCCGGGAGGCACAGGGTAGGTGGCCGCCGGAATGAGTCAGGGTGCGCGCTTCACCTGAACGACCACCAGGTCCTCGCCCACCGTTGGACCGACGGGCAAGTGAAGGGTGCCGTCGGTAGTGATGGCGGCGGTGGCGCTGCTCAGGGTCTGCCCGGTGCGCCAGTCGTAGCGGGTCAGGGTGGCGGTTCCGCCGGACAGGAAGCCGCCGATCGGCATGGCGGTGGCCGCGGCCAGGACCGGGCGCGGGGAGCGGTCGACCAGGGCGCGATGCCAGGTGTCGGCGCGCAGATGCGGCCACAGCAAAGCCTGGGTCGGGCTGCGCCAGCCCAAGATGCGGACCGGATGGCCGCGTGGCACGGCAAGGGGCGTGAGTCCGGCATCGCGCCAATCGATCGCTGCGGTGATGTCGGCAACGGCGCGGTAGCGGGCGAAGAGGCCATTGGGTTCAAGATAGCCATCCCACCACCAGTTCATCGCGGTGCCGTGGCCACCGGTCAGCAGGCCGGCCCACAGCTGCTGGGTGAAGAGCAGACCGTCAGTGTCCAGGTCGTTGCCGGGATTGTGGGCGTTGGTGCCCTGGTAGCCCGTTTCGCCGAAACAGAACGGCAAGCCCAGGGCCGCGGCGCGTTCTCCGGGTTCGACCAGCAACCCCACGCCATCGCGGGTGAGTTCGCGACGCGGGCCGGCACTGGGCACCCATTCAAGCACATAGGTATGCAACTGCACCAGATCCAAACCCGGAAGCTTGGCCAGCCGCTCCCAGTCGACGCCGGCCCAGCTGACCGTGCGCAAACGGCGATCCGCATCCAGACGGGTCAGCAGGGCCAAGGCGCTTTCGGCCCAGGGCAGCGACAACTCGCGGATCGGCTGGGCCAGATCCAATTCATTCATCAATTCCCAGGCCAGGACAGTGTCGTCGGCGCCCCAGCGGGCCAGCACGTGGCGCAGGCGACGTTCGTACTGCGCCGGGGGCGGAACGCTCAGAAATGAGGTCTGCCGGGCCAAAAAGCTGCTGCCGTAGGGGAAGGCCTTGCCGTGCTCCAGGTCATAGTGGTTGTCCAGCACTATGGTCACGTACAGGTCATTGGCGCGGGCCAGGTCCAGGATGTGGTCGATCAGCCAGGCCTGATCCAGGCGGTACTGGTCGGGGGTGTCGGATTCGATTTGTCCGCACCAGCTGGAGAGCCACAGGCGCACATGGTTGCAACCGGCTGCGCGCAAGGCCGGCAGCCAGCGGGCGAAGGCCGCCACCCGGTCAGGACCCTCGGCCCAGCAGAGATTCGGCCCGATGGTCAGCAGCACGCTGCCATCGGGTTTGGCCAGCAGGCGGGGATTGTTGGTGCTGATCCGCACCGGGCCGCGCACCGTTCCCGGGCCAACCAGGACCTGGCCGGCGGCCAGGACCTTGCCCTCGGGCGAGAGCAGGTTCCAACGCTGCAGTCCGGCTTCCCGCGGGGTATGCCGGACTTCGACGGTGGGCGGGGCGACGGGATCAAGCTCCTGCACCGTCACATTCTTCCCCGGCGTGAACTCCTGGGCGGCGAAACAGTGCCGACGCCATTGGCGACGGTCCGGCCCCATGATCACCAACACCGGATTGCGGGCGACCTCGTTGCCGACGCTATTGGCGGGCAGGCCGCGGATCTCCCAGCGGAGCAGGTCGCCGGCACTGGCGCTGGTGAAGAGCGGGATGACCTCGACGGCGCTGGCGCAGGCGGCGAAGAGGAGCAGGAGCGCGAGGGTGCGACGTCCCCTGGGAGCGCCGAGCCTGGCAGCGCCGAGTTGCACTCGGCAGGCGGTTGGATTTTTGGCGCGTTTGGCGACACCAGCGGGCGCGAGCCGAGTGCAACTCGGCGCTCCCGGGGGAAGCAATGCTCCCGGGCCGCTCATCCGCGCACCGCCGCATACATGCGCTCGTAGGCGCCCACCAGCACCCCGGGCGCCAAGCGAGCAGCCAGGCGCCGAGCCCGACGGGCAGCCCGTTCGCGCGCACCGGCGTCGGCCAGCAACGCGCCGCAGGCCGCGGCCAAAGCCTCGGCCGTGCGGGGCGCGCCGACGCAGCCACCCCAACGAATCAGATCGCGCAGGCCGCCCACCGGCGGCGCCACCGCCGGAACCCCAGCCGAGCCGGCCTCGATCACCGCCAGAGGCTGGCCCTCATTGCGACTGGTCACCAACAGCAGATCAAAACAGCCAAAAGCCTCGGCGGCCGGCACGAAGCCGGTGAAACGCACGCGCAGGCCCAGGGCGTGGGCGCGGGCCTCCAAGGGTTCACGCAGCACGCCATCGCCGCACACCACGCCCTGCACCGGGCCACGCTGGGCCAGCCGCGCCAATACATCGAGGTAGAGGTCGCCGTCCTTGATCGCCACCAGCCGGCCCAGGAAACCCACCACCGGCGCTCCGGGCACCAGCTGGGCGTGCCAGTCGGCGCGCCGCGGCGCCACCGGCGCCACCGGCACTGGCAGGCCGTGCCAGTGCGAGCCGCGGCCCACACCGAAGCGCAGGTAGAGTTCACGCACCTGGCCCGGCGTCAGGGCATGATGGTGACAGTCGCCGGCCACCACGCGCTCCAGGCCTTGGATCGCGCGATTGATTACCCGCGGAAAATACCCGTGGAGGACGTGGCCATGATAGGTGTGCACCACGGGCAGGCCCAGCAACCGGCTGGCAACCCGGCCCAGGATACCGGCCTTGGCGGTGTGGGTGTGGACCACGTCGGGCCGCAGCTCGCGCAAGCGGGCCAGCACATGCCGGAAGGCGCGCAGATCATCGGTGGGCGCCACTCGCCGGCCCAGCCCCGGCACGGTTTCAACCGCCACGCCATTGGCGCGCACCAGCTCGGTCAGATCCGGTTCGCTAGCATCGCAGGCACCGCTGAGGATCGTCACCCGGTGGCCATGGCCGGCCAGCTCGCGCCCCAGCTCGGCCAGCACCCGGGCCGGGCCGCCATCATTGAGGCGGGCGATGACATGGACGAGGTGCATGCGTGGGACGACTGTCGACGGTCGCTGGTCGACGGTCAACGGTCACGCGTCACAGCTGCAATCCCCAGCTGGACAGCCCCGCCGCTGGTCCAGGCTGCCGCAACATGGATCTCATGTATGCACTCAAGGCGGCGATCATCGGTGTGGTCGAAGGCCTGACCGAGTTCCTGCCTATCTCCTCGACCGCGCACATCGTGCTAACACAGCGGGCGCTCGGCTTCGATGATCCCGGCGAGGTCTTCGGCGTAACCATCCAGCTGGGCGCGATCCTGGCGGTGGTCATCTACTTCTGGCGGCGCTTGTGGGCGGTGGCCAGCACCCTGCACACCAGCACCGCCTCAAGGCGCTTCGTGCTGGGCCTGATGGTGGCTTCGATCCCCGCCGCGGTGCTGGGCCTGAGCCTGAACAAGTGGCTTGAAAGCCATGTCTTTGGCGACCAAGTGGGCTGGATCATCGCCGTCACCTCAACCCTGGGCGGCGTGGCCATCATCCTTATCGAGCGCCTGAAGCTGACGGTGCGCCACAGCGACAGTGCTACCCTGCCCCTGCGCACCTGCTTGTGGATCGGCGTCTTCCAGGTCATGGCGATGATCCCCGGAGTCTCGCGGTCGGGCGCTGGCATTCTCGGCGCCATGTGCCTGGGGGTGGAGCGCAAGGCCGCCACGGAATTCAGCTTTTTCCTCGCCATCCCGATCATGGTGGGGGCCAGCGGTCTGAAGCTGGTCAAGCACCGCGACGCGCTGCACGGCGACCTGCTCGGGGCCCTGGTCATCGGGTTTATCGTGTCCTTCGCGGTGGCCCTGCTGGTGGTCCACTGGCTGCTGCGCTATGTGGCCACGCATCGTTTCACCCCCTTCGGCTGGTACCGCATCATCGGCGGACTGATCCTGGCTGGCCTACTTGCCGCCGGCATCGCCACCGATGCCTTCACCAAGGGATGACCGCATGCCGCTGCTCGTCCTCGAAGGCGCCGACGGCTGCGGCAAGACGACCCAGGCCGGCCGGCTGGAAACGCGACTGCTCGCCGCCGGACGCCCGGTGCGTCGGCTGCGCGAACCCGGCGGCACAGTGCTGGGCGAGGCGGTGCGCGGGCTGCTCCTCGACCCGGCCACGGCAGCCTGTCCGGCGGCGGAACTATTCGGGTATCAGCTGGCCCGGGCGCAACTCTGCCACGAGGTCATCGCCCCGGCCCTGGCCGCAGGTACCTGGGTGGTGCTGGACCGCTTCTGGCATTCGACCCTCGCCTATCAGGCCTATGGCCTGGGCCTGGACCTCGCCAACGTGCGCGCCGTGGTCGACTTGGCGGTCGGTCCGGTGCGTCCCGACCTGGCCCTGTGGTTGGATGTGCCGCCAGACCAAGCCGCCGCCCGCGCCGATGCACGCAGCACCCGAGACCGCATCGAGGCCCGCGACGCCGCCTACCATCAGCGGGTCTATGACGGTTACCGGAACATGGCGTCGCAAGGCGACCTGACGCGCATTGATGGGTTGGGTAGCACCGATGAGGTGGCCGCGCGGATCGACGCGGCCATGGCTGCGCTGCAACGCTAAAACATCACCAAGAAGAGCTTGAAGGCCCGCACGCCCTCCGCCTGCCCATGCAAGCGGGCCTGGAGGCCCGCGGTCCGGGTGGACAGCCGGCGTCATCGCGCTGTCGTTCCCTGGGACCGCGGCCCTCCAGGGCCGGCCTTGGTGTCGAACGACCTGAAGGCAGTGGTTCTGGAGAATCGCGGTCCCAGGGTGGACAGCATCGCACCATGCGGTGGGTATCGGTGCGTCCGGGCAAGGACCACCGCAACCAGCGCGCAGCCCTATTTCATCGAAACGGATTCGGCGCCGACCGGTGGGGTTAGGGTCACCCTGGCGAAGCTGGGGAAAGTGCCAAGGACCAGCCGCGAGCCGGCGCTGACGAAGCCGCGGCGCATGTCGGCTTGGGGGAAGCTGTAGCTGACCCGTTGCAGCGGCTGCTGCTTGGCGTCGTAAAGCACTACGGCAATGTCCGGGGCGCTGCCGCCGGTGGATTGCTGCACCACCAGATCCATGGTGACGATGCCATCCCGCTCGACCTGGCCGTCGCAGCGAAGGGTCACGACATAGTCGCCGCCCAAGGCCACCGGCACGCCCGGCGAGAGCGCCAGCAAGGGGGCATCGCGGCCGGTCACCAGGTCGTCTTCCAGCGCGGTGGCGCGCACCCGGGTGAGGTAGCGTTCAATCACGGTCCGGGCCTGGGCCAGCTCATTGCGACCGGCGTCCAGGTTACGCCGCAAGGTGTCGCGCTCATTGCGGATGGTGGTCAACTCTTTGGCCAGGCTGGAGGATTCCCGCTCCAGGGCGGGCAGACGCGCCGCCTGGGCCTGTAGTTCGTCGCGGGTCGTGGTCAGGGTCAGATTCTCGGCATTGAGGCGGTCGACGCCTTCAGCGAGGATACGGCCGATGGTCTCTTGGCGGGCGCTGGCTCCGGCCAGGGCGCGGCGATCGGCCTGGGCGGTGATCAGCCGTTCGCCGGCCACCACTGCAGCGTCGTCGGCGGCGCGCAGACGGGACAGCTCGGCCTCGGCCTCGGTCAGGCGTTGGCGCAGGGCCTGGGACTCGCCCTGATGGAATCGGACCTGGTCACGCCAGCCGGGATCAACGGCTACCGTGGACGGAGCGACGGCTGGAGCGGTGGCGTTGGCGATTACCGGCGTGGCTAGGGGTTCTGCACTTCTGCGTGTCTGGGCCACCACCAAGGCGCCCACGATGCCCACTAGGAAGGACGCCGCCCCCAGCAGTACCAAAGCGGTGGGCCGGCGCCAACGGTGCGGCGTCAACGGGCTGCTATGCGCGCCTTCGGTGTCTGGGTGCAGATCGGTGCCTGGCTCGTTGGCCATCGACACTGGCACCAGGTAGAGGTGCGTGCGGTCCAACTCGGGATCATCGTCCAGGGATGAGCGGGCGCAGCCACTGCCCTGGAAGGCCTCGGGCTGCAAGCCGAGGACGCCGTCCAGGCGCGTGCGCCGGTTCCACGCGAAAGAACGGATCTGCGCCCCAGTCAGGGTCGCTTCGCTGAGGTTGGCGCCTAGCAGCACCGTGCCGTCCAGGATCGCACCACTGAGATCTGCGCCGCTGAGATCCGCGCCGGTCAGATCGCAGCCGGTGAGGTCAGCGCCGGCCAGCACGGTCAGGCTGAGGTCGGCCTGGCGCAGACGGGCGCGGCGCAGGATCGCCCGGCCCAGATCGCTGCCGCACAGTTTCGCTCCGCAGAGGTCGGCATCGCGCAGGTCGGCGCCGCGCAGATTGCGCCCGGGCAGCTCGGCGCCGGGCATGACCAAGCCTACCAAGCTGGCGTCCTCAAGATCACCTTTGGCGGAGTCGTCGGCCTGCCGGATCAATGCCGGCACGTAGGCATCACCCTTGGGGACGCCGCCGCGATGCCACAGGCAGAGGTCCGCATCCGGCAGAACCGGATGGGGGCAGGAAGCCTGGCGGGGCGGCGCGTAGGGATGGCGGCAGGGCATGACGGATCAATGTCCCGCGTGGACGTCGTGCGCTGCCGGGGCAGGCGCGGCGTGATGGTCGATCTGTTGATTGACCGCGGCGGGCGCGTCGGCCTTGGCGTGGGGCGGCGAAGGGCGCGCTGCGGCCGGTGCGCCATGGCCCGCAGTCGGGGCAGGATGGGCCGTGGCTTCCTCCGTCGTCGCCGGATGGCTGTCCGCCGTCGGCTGTAGGTTCAAGGCCCGCCGCCGCAGCTCGTGGATCTTGCGGCTATCCGGGTGCAGACGGTAGTAGGCGCTGGCATGGGCCAGGGCCTTGGCGGGATCGGGCCGATGGTCGGTGTAGATCACCGCCAGCAGGAAGTGGCTTTCCTGGTCGATGGTTGATGTGGCATCGTCATGGCCGCTGGCGACCTCGCGCTCCAGCAGGGCGACGGCCGCGGGGAACTCGGCCAGGTCATAGTGGTAACGGCCGAACAGCCCGTTGGCCTGAGGATAGTTCGGGTCCTCGGCCAGAATGGCGCGCAGGTCGTCGCGCATGGCCAGGCGGCGCGGCGGCTTGGCCTGGTCGTTGGCCGTGGCCCGGGCCCACAGGGCACGCAGACGATCAGTGCCTTTGCCCAGGGTCACCGCCTGGTCGAGGGTGGCGCCCGGATCGCCCTGGTGGGTGCGTTCCTGGGCCAGGGCGAGGTTGATCAGGGCCGGTACATTATCGGGCTGCAGCTCCACCGCGCGGCGCAGGTGGGCCAGGGCCCGTTCGGCTGAGCCGGCTTCGTCGGTCAGGGGGCCCAGATACAAGGTCGCCAGGTTGTAGTGACCACCGGCATGCAGCCCGTTCAGCACCAGGCATTCTTGGTAGGCGCGCTGCGCGAGCGACCATTCCTTGAGCGCTTCGCGGGCGGTACCGGCGTTGAACCAATAGTCGGCGGCATCTTCGGGATGGTTCTGGCTGACGCCGGCGGCTTCTTCGAAGCGGCCCACGGCCTCGCGGAATTCGCCCGCGCGGAAGGCGATCACCCCGAGGTTGCAGAGCGCTTCGGGATGCCCGGGGCGGGCCTTCAATGACTCGTCGTACCAGCGCCGGGCTTCGGCCAGTTGACCAAGCTGCTGATAGGCCAGACCAAGATTGAACTGCGCGGTGAAGGATTGCTTGTCGACCAGCACCGCTTGGCGGTAGTGCTCGATGGCGGATTCGTAACGGCCTTGCACCAGCACCTCGTTGCCGAGGGCCACATGCTTGGCGGCCGTCCCATCTTCAAGGATGGTGAGATCGACGGCAGCGGCTGGGGTAAGCAGGGCCCAGGCCGCGACGACGGCGAGCCCATAGGCGCGACGGTGGACCCTCACGGTGCCTCCTGGTCTGCGGGGTGGTGGCCTGGAATCAGGCGGAACGGTCAGGACGTGGCTCGTCCGCACCGCTGAGCAGGTCGGCGAGGTCCTCGGGGTCGGCGCTGTACGAGCCATCGGAGATGCGCGCACGCAGTTCTTCGACGCGGTGCAGATCGACGGGATTCATGTTCTTGAGGATGGCGACAAAGCGGGATACCGCCGCCGGGTCGAAGGAATCGGCGATGGAGCCGCCGGCGGGCTCGCTGGCCGTGGCCTTGTCGGTCGACCCCGCCTGCGCCACATCGCGGGATCGTGCGGCCGCGTCGGCACGGCGGCGGGCCGTGATTTCGACAGGTCGATTGTCACCGTTGATGTGCATGGGTGCTCCGGGATCCTTAACGAGTCTAGTATCGGCAGGGCCGTCGACTACTTGAGAAGGATTTCAATGAGTGTCACAAAACGTTTAATCACAATGTCTTAAGATATCGAACGAGAGTCGCTGCAGGACCAACATCGGCCACGGTATCAGCATCGGCCGCCTGCTGATCGGACTTTAGAGGCAGGCCCACGACTCTCACTCGAACTTGATGACCTCAACCGGACACCCTTGGGCGGCTTCTTCGATCTGCGCCTCCAGGTCGGTGGCGAAGGTCGCCTTCAAGGCGTTCTTGCTGCCCAGGTTGGTGTCCTGCTGGCCATCTTCGCGGACTTCGCTGCGAATGTGGCAGGTATCTTCGGTGACCTTGAAGACTTCGGGACAGGTGGTCTCGCAAGCATTGCACACAATGCAGCCATCTTCGATCCAGACGCGGGCGACACCCATGAAAGACTCCTGTGCTCTTGTTGTTGCTTCAGGATGTCACCGAAATCGCCCCGGCAAGGGTCTGGGCCGAATGGTGCATATACAGAGCGATCTTGTGTTTGAACGCAATCCGCCGGGAATCTCATTGACCGGTGACCGGCAACCGTCGACCGTCCGCCGCCAACTGCCCCATGTCTCGACTCACCACCTTCCTGGTTCTGCGCGTGCTGATGGCCCTGGGCCACCTGGCTCCGGACACGGCGTGCCGCCTAGGGGGTGGGCTGGGTGTGCTTGCTTTCCACCTGCGGGTGCGGCGGCGGGTGGCGACGTGCATGGTTCAACGCGGCGTGGGCCTGGCGGGGCCGGCGCGTGCCAAGGTGCTGCGCCGCAGCTATGCCAGCATGGGCGCCAATTTCCTGGAAGTGTGGAGCGCCGGTCGGCCCGGGGGCATCGGTACCGGACTGACGGTGCTCAATCCCCGCTGGATGGGGGCGATGCATCGGCGTCATCCCGGCTGTGTCCTAGTCATGCCCCATCTGGGCAGTTGGGATCTGGCCGCGTATGCCATGGGTCGCATTTTTACGGTGCTGTCGTATGCCAAGGTGCAGCATAATCTGGCGGTTGATAGGCTGCTGAACCAACGTCGCACCGCCCTGGGCCAGACCATTCTGCTGACCGGCCAAGGTGATCGGACCGCTGCCGTGCGGGCGCTGCGCGCCCTGCGCTCAGGCCAGGCCCTGGCTTTGCTAGCGGACCAGCGTCCATCCAAGGACGAGGCCGAGGCCGCGCGCTTTCTCGGCCAGCCGGCGTGGTGCCATAGTGGACCGGCGTTCTTCGCCCGTCGCGCGGGCGTACCGCTCATGGGCGGCTGCTGCCTGAGGATCCGGGCAGGGCGCAGCGTCATGGTGGTCGGTCGCCCATGGACCCCAGCCGCCGAGGTGCCCACCAGTGTGGTCACCCAGCAGGTCATGGACCACCTCACTTCCTGGATCCGCGCTCATCCGGGGCAGTACTTCTGGCAGCACCGACGCTTCCGGGGGGATGAACCGACGATGGCGGATATTGCGGGGTCGGACGGCGCATCTATTGCAGCTATACGTGGAGAGCGGATGGAGCCGCCGCCTACCTCTGCGATCCTCGGCATGAGCGAGGCATCGACCCCGCGACCCCGCGACCCCGCGACCCCGCGACCCTAACCATGTACCTCGACCTCCCCGCCAGCGACAACCTCCCCGAGCCAGTCATGGCCACCTTCAAGGAAACGGGTGCGGGCCAGGCCGTGCGTTCAGTGCGGTTGTGGCGCGCCGGGCTCTGGCAGTGGTGCGCCGTCACCGGTTGGGGAGAGAGCGGTGCCCAGGCGGCCTGGTGTACTTCAATCGAAGAATCAGGCGACGGTCCCGCGCGTTTGCTGCATGGCGGCGATCATGGCCTGCGCCTTGCCGGGATTGCGGATCCGGACCAGCTGGTGACCTGGGACTTGGCCGATGCGGGCCAATGGGGCGAGCCGTTCCTGGTCTGCCGACCGGAGCTGGAACTTAGACTGGCCCCAGGGCCCTGACCTCGTCCGCGGTCAAATCACGCCAGCCACCTTTCGGCAGTTCGCCCAGGATCAGCGGCCCGATCGCCACCCGGACCAGGCGCAGCACCTCGCAACCGCAGGCAGTGCAAAGCCGGCGCAGATGGCGGTTGCGGCCTTCGTCCAGCACGGCTTCGATCCAGCCATGACGCTGCCCGGCGCGCAGCACGCGAACCTCTTTCACCGCGAGTTGCTCGCCTTCATCGGTGACGCCAGCGCGTAGTGCGGCGCACAAGGCCTCGTCTGGCACCCGGTCGATCTGCACATGGTAGGTCTTGTCCGGCCCCTGATGTGGATCGAGGACGCCGGCCGCCCAGCGGGAATCATTGGTGAAAAGCAATAGGCCTTCGCTGGCCTGATCCAGGCGACCCACCGGGGCCAGGTAGGGCAGGCCGCTGCCGGTGAAGCACCGGTAGACTGTGTCGCGCCCCTGCTCGTCCTTGGTGGTGGTGACTAGGCCGCGGGGCTTGTTCAGCAGCAGATAGCGTCGTGGTCCGGCCGTGGCGAGGGCTCCATCCAGGATGATCCGACCGGCCTCGGGCACCACCTGCTTCAGGGCATCGCGCACCACCACGCCATCGACTTGAACCCGCCCAGCGGCGATGGCGACGCGCGCCTCGCTGCGGCTGCACAGGCCCAGCTTCGACAAGGCCCGCTCCAAGGGCACGTGTCCGGCCGCCCAGGCCTGAGGACCACGCGGCCCCGCAACGCCGCGATTGCGTGACGAGCTTCTCATTCTCGCCACGCAACTAACAGCTGCACCAAGCCACGGCCGCGCTGGCGATAGCTGTGCAGGTCGGGGTGGGTGGCGGTGCAGACGCCGCTGGGCGTGATGTGGCCGACGCCCAAGGCCTGCAGATCCGCGGTCAGGACCTGCCCGAGATCAAGGTGGGCGTGGCCGGGCCGAGCCGGGGCCAGTGCCGTCGCAGGCCACGCGCGCGCTGACAAGACCGCGGCATCGACCTCATAGCGCGCCCCACTGATGCCCGGCCCGACCAGCGCATGCCACATCGCCGGTGGATGCCGCGAGTGCGTCTGCAGCGCCGCGACCAGGGACGGGGCGATCCCCGCCACCTGACCGCGCCAGCCGCAATGAGCCACCGCCACGGCATCAGGCGCCGCCAATACGACTCCCGGACAGTCCGCTCCGAAGGCGCCCACCGCAAGGTCCGCGGCCGTGCTCACCAGCCCATCCGCGTCCTCGCGTCCGGCGAGCGCGCGGCTGGCCTGCACCACCCGCGCGCCATGCACCTGCCAGGTGATGGCGCAGGGATGCGGCACGCCGACACGACGAAAAAAAGCGGCCCGGCAGGTCGGATCGTGTTGATCGCCGTCGGCCACGGTGCTGTAGGCCGCGCGCACCCCTGGGCCGACCGACCAGGTCAGTGCCATGACCACAGCACCAGCCACGCCGCAGGGCTGGCATCCTCGGGGGCACCCGGCGGCAGGCCGGACTCGGGCAGTAGCGGCGTCGGGCGGGTCTGATCCTGCCACGCGGTCACGTCGAGGAGTTCTGCCCGGCGAACGGCATCGATGTCGCGGCGATCATAGTACGGGGCCAACGTCGGGGCGGGCACGCTGGCGGCGGGCGGCTCGATGACGGGCGCGGCGTCGGGGGCGACGGCGTCGGGCGGCGGCGTCGGGGCAACTACGGAATCGACGGCCACCTCGGGCACGGTTGCTGGTACGCTGGTCTCCACCGCGGGAACCAGGGGCAGCGAGATCAAGCCGGGGAACAAGGTGGTCAGCCGGCCGGACTCCGCGTCGGCGGCCAAGCCGGCCAGGAACAGTTCAAGCGCCTGCGTCGGAGCCGCGGGCTGAGCCTTGTCTAGGTCAGTCGTGGCTGCGGCCGTCACCGGTGACTGACCGTTTGCCGTAGGGGTGACGACGGCTGGCACCAGAGGGCTGACGCGAAGCGCGAGCCAGGTGCCACCCACAAGTAGCGCCGCCATGGTGGGCACCAGCCAGCGGGTCTTGTGCGCGGGCGGCGCCGCGTGGGGCGGCGCGACCACTGCGGGAGCAATGGTTGCCGGGGTCAGTATCGGTGTCGGTGGCGGCCACGTTGCTGCCAACGGTGGCGTGCTGGCCAGGCACGGCATAATGCGGGTAACGCCGGTGGGCTCGTCGCTGACGGCAGGCAGCGCCGTGACTATGGCCGTGGCCTGATCAAGACGTTCCAGATCGACAATATCCTGCTGATCCTCGCTGGTTTCCCGCGGCAGATCGACAGGGAGGTCAGCAACGGTGGGTGCGTTGAGGTCGGCGCAGGCCAATGGCGCGGCCGCCTCGGCAGGGCTGTCGGCCAGTGGCGCATCCAGTGCGGGCAGGACGCGGGTGAGGCCAGTGGGATCGTCGACGGGCTCAGGGGGTTTCGCGATGGCGGCCGTCGGTTCCTGGTCAAGTTTTTCAAGCTCGGCGAGATCGTGCTGATCTTCGCTGTCTTCCATTGGCAGGTCGACGGTGAGTTCCGTCTCGACAACGTGGGCCGGGGCTTCGGCCAGCTCGACGTCGTGGTTTGGCAGCGGCTCGTCCACGTGTCGAGCGCCGCTGGGCGCTATCTCGCCCTCGGCCACAGCATCGCTGGGCGGGGCCAGCGTCGGTGCTGGCTCGTCGGTGTCGGTGTGGTCAACGAGGATCTCTGCCGGGTCCGGCGCGGCTGGCTCCGTACGGTGTTCGGCAATTGGTTCGGCGGATGACAGCTCGGGCGCAACGGCATCAAGAGCGGCCGGGGTCTCGGCGCGTTCGACATCACGCTCTGCCGTTGCCGTGAGCGCGGCTTCTTCGAACACGATGGGTGTCACCGCCTGGACGGCTGGCTCGGGCACCACGCTGACCGGCGTGTCGACGCTGGTGGGCTCAGTAAGGGCGCTGGCTGCGATCTCGGGCACAACCAATTCTGCGGTGGCTAAGGACGATTCAGTCAGCAGCGGCGCGTCGTTGGCGGCGGTCGGGCCTGGAGTTTCGATCTCAGTGGGCTGGGTGAAAGCAGCTTCGACCGGTGACAAGTCCAGAGCGGTTGGCTCCGTGGGAATGGCCGGCTCGGGCGTCGGCGCAGGCAACTCGGCAGGGACGACGGACAGATCGCTGGCTGAGGGCGGCAGGTCCGCTGCGACCATGGCGATCGGCCCGGGCTCGGCCGCGGCGGGTGGCGTGATCGCCTCAGCGGCGGCGGCCGTGGTGTCCCCGCCCAGGTGCTCGACCAGCCCGGCGATCGGTGGGATCTGGCCTTCAGCCGTGCTGGCCAGCAGCATCGCGAAGCGCACCGTGGGCATGCCGAATGCCGCGCCCAGCCACAGGTCCCGGCGCGTACACCACAGGCGCTTCAGCTTGGGTTTACCCTCGCTGTCGAGAGTGACCTTGGGCACCTTGGCTGCTTTTGGTGGCTCGGGTTCCGGCGGTGGCGGCGGCGGTGGTTCGGGTTCGCCACGCAGGAAACGCAGATGTTTGGCGAAGCTGGCTTCGACGTCGGCGGTCAGGCCCAAAATGGCTTCGACCCGACAGGCTTCTTCAAGCTCGCGGGTGAAGCGCTGCTCGTCGTTTTCGATCGCGGCCTCGTCGGCCGCGTCGTGGTCGGCCTCGGCCTCTGACGTTTCGCTGCCCGGCAGGGCATGCCAGGTGGCCAGTGGGGGCCGGCGCTTGCGCTTGCGGCCATCGTCGGGATCCGGCGGAAAGTCGAGCGTGACGATCGCCCGTTCGGGTTCGGGCCGCCAACGCAGGTCAACCTCGCCCCATTGCTCAAATTGCTTGGATTCGATGTGGCGGGTGCGGCTGCTTTCAAGCAGGGCCATCACCGTGGTGACCTTGGCGGTCAGGCTGGTCTCGTCGTTCAGTACTGCGCGGAGAGTGCTGCGCTGGTCCCGTTCCAGGCGGTTGATCAGCTGCTGGATAGTCACTTCCAACGGCGCGCTATCGACCATCACCGTGCGCGGGCCCAGGCCGTTGATGCGCTTGTCGATGAGCTCCCAGGTGCTGGCCAGCACATAGGGGTCGGCATTGTCCAGATCGATGCCCGCCGCTTCTTCAGGGTCGTCGGGGATGTCCTCTTTCATGCGCCGCCAATGGCGCAGGGTCTGTTGCTCTTCCAAAGCGGTGAGCTTGAGGGTGATCTCTTTGTATTTGCGGAAGATCAGCAGCTTGCGGATCAGGTCGCCATGCAGGTCGACGACGTCTTCTTCCTCGGCCTCGGCGTCAGCGCCGTCAGGATCGACCAGGGGCGGGGCGACCAGGCGGGCTTTCAGCTCCAACAGGGTGGCCGCCATCAGGACGAATTCACCGGCCAGCTCCAGGTCCATCTCGGTCCAACTGGCCACGGTGATGGCGAACTGGGTGGCGATTTCGGCGATGGGGATCTCGGCGATGTCGACCTCGGCCCGGCGGACCAGATACAACAGCAGATCCAAGGGCCCCGAGAACGCCTCGACAGTGACCGCATAGCCCAGATCAGGCGCAGCCTGGCCGGGGGCGAGGTCATCAATGACGGCGGTGTCCTGGTCCACGCTGCGACCCTAGCGTCAGCGTGGCGGGGGGAAGTCTCTGGTGACGGGTCGGGGCGCGGGTCCGTATGGGCGCGCCGCCGCCCCTGGCACGGGCGGGACTGCCACCACCATGCCCGCCCATGAAGCAGCTGATCACGGTCATGCAGACGATGTTGGCTTGGACCCTGGTGCTGGGCTGCGTGCTACTGATCGCGCTGGTCAGCGGCAGCCGGCCGTCGGTGGATGACGCGGCCTTGATGGTGGCGAAACGGGCTGAGTTTGCTTTTCAGGCCAAGGTGACGGTGGCGCAGGCGGTGCTCATGAACCGGGCCGATCCCGGTGGCAAGGGGGCCAAGGGCGTCGAGTTGCTGCCGGGCATTGAGGCCGCCGCCGGGACCCGGCCCGAGCGCCGCCTGGAGGTCGCCATCCTGGCGGGCGAGCTGGACGGCGATGCCGCCGCCCAGGAACGCCTGGTGGCCCTGTCTGCCAGCCACGCCGAGGCCGTGCAACGGCAGGCCGCAGATCCGCCCCAGGCCATGCCGGATGGTCTGGCGGCGGCTGCCACGGACGCGCTGCTGCTGCAAGGCTGGTACACTGGACAGGAGCTGTCCCCAGAGGACCGGGCCGGTTTGCACGCACGACATGGCTGGTTCGCCGACCTGGCCTTGGCGCGCGGCGCGATGCGCGGGGACGCGGCCCAGGACGCGGCTTATGAGCCCGCCCTGCGCGCCTTCACCTTCGCGATCGTCCTATTTGGAGGTCTGGCCTGCGGCTTGGTCGCGGGCCTGGTCCTGGGCATCATCGCCCTGGTGCGGGCCGGAACTGGTACCTGGCATTGGCGGCATGTCCCGCCGACGCCGCAGCAGGAACTGCCCTGGTTATGGGCCTTTGGCGTCTATCTCGCCGGCTTCATTGGCTGGTCGTTGATGATCAGCTCCCTTGGCTTGCCGGCGATGCAGTCGATCTGGGGATTCCTGCCGGTCTTGGCCCTGCTGCTGGTCCTGGTGCTGTGGCGCCAGGGCTGGCCGGCCGTGCAGGCCGGCCTGGGCCTGACCCGCGGCGCCGGGATCCTGCGCGAGATGGGCGCAGGCTTGGTGGGTTATCTGATCGGCCTGCCCCTGGTGGGCATCGGTCTGCTGATGTCCAATGCTCTCAGCCGCTACCTGGGCGAACCCAATCATCCGATCATCGAAGACGCCATCGCCGGTCGCTGGCTGCTGATGATCATGACCGCCTGCATCTTCGCCCCCGTGGTCGAAGAGCTGATGTTTCGTGGTTGTCTGCATCACCACCTGCGCGCCCGCCGCGGTCCGGTGCTGGCCGCCCTGGCCGGCGGCTTGATTTTTGCTGCCATTCATCCCCAAGGCCTGGCTGCCCTGCCGGTGCTGACCGCCATCGGCATGGTCTTCGCCCTCATCCGCACCTGGCGCCAGTCGATCCTGGCAAGCATCACCGCCCACGCCTGCCACAACGGTCTGGCGGTGACGGTAGTGTTGCTGCAGATGGGGATGCCGTGATAGGACAGACCCCGCGACCCCGCGACCCCGCAACCCCGCGACCCGGTGACTGACATTCCATGTGGACTTTCCTCCTCCTCGCCGCCTTTCTTCTCTTCCGTGCAGTTCGTCAGGGCCTGACCTGGGCGCCCCGTCGGCCGCGCTGGTATCTGGGCT
>JBBQTJ010000002.1:0-36605 GCA_038213315.1 Planctomycetota bacterium | reverse complement strand
GGAATTTCGGGCTCGGCCAGGGCGACGGCGCCGCTGGGCGTTCCGTCGAACGCGGCAACGGCATGGTGACGTTGGCGATGGCGCTCAAGCCACTCTTTGCCGTGGCCCAGATCCAGGCAGGTTGGACAGATGACGTGGTGGCGGCGGCGTAGGCCATGACCGCCACGCAGGTCGACATCCGTCACCCGCACCCCGCAGATGTCACAGAAGAAGATATGCATGGCCGACTTCCGGCTGTCGAAAATAGGTGCAAGCGTCCTGGCGCCAGCCGCTTTCCGTCAAGAACGGCTGGCCACCAGTCGCTGTGCGTGAAGCACCATCAGTTCCAGGGCCAGGGCCGAATCAACCCCACTGGTGCGCAATTGGCGCTGGGTGTGGGACCCTAGGGCCAGCAAACGACCCAGGATCTGCTTGCCCAGTTGGCGGGCCCGCTTGCGGGCATGAAACAGATTTGGCCTGCCCTTGGCACCGGCCCACGCGGCCGCCTGGGCATCATCCGGGGTCTCGCAGCAGGCCAGCAGCTTGCGGATCTCAGCCAGCAAGGCGGACAAGACCTGCTCTGGTTTGTCGCCGGCCGGGCCACCCAAAAGGGCCAGGGCCTTGTTCACTTGTCCGTCGAGAATGGCGCCGGTCAGCTCCCAGATGGGCTTTTCGGCGGTGCTGGCCACCACGGTATGCACGGCGGCGGCGGCGAGGGCCTCGGTACCGCACCAGGCCAAGACAGTCTCCAGGGCCGATAGCAGGGCGTCAGGTTCGGTGCCCACCAGTTCGACGAGGGTGGTGGCGACCCGGCCCGGCTCATTGCACAGGTCGGGTAGGCTGGTGATGCGTCCGGCCAGCCAGGGGACAATCTCCTTGGGGTCGGGTGATCCCGCGTCGACCAGCACCTTGGCTGCGGTGGCCGCCTTGCGCAGGGCATCGCGGGCATCCAGCTCATCAGCCATCAGCAGCAGATGGCCGGCCACCGCCGGCATGGTGCAGGCGGCCACCAGGGCGGCACGGTGCTTGGTCAGCATCCGGTCTTCCAGGCGAACCACCCAGGTTGCCGGCTGATCGAGGAAGCTGGGTGTGTCCAGGTCCATCAGGATGCGATCAAGGTCCGGGTCCAGGACGCGCTTCACCGGTCCGGTCCAGCCGGACAGCAGGCCACGCTGGGCCTCGTCCCGCAGGCGCACGCTGTCGCCGACCACCACATAAAGCCGGGCCTGCATCATGACGGGAAGGCGGTCGGCATGACGAAGTCCTCACCCAGATAGGCTTGCCGCACCGCCGGATTGGCGATGACCTCTGCCGGGGTGCCGGCGGCCAGATTGCTGCCCGACTGGATCACATACAGGCGGTCGACCAGACCCAGGATGGCTTCGGCGTTGTGATCGGTGATCAGCACGGAAACGCCGCGCTCGCGCAGGGTGCGCACGATCGAAATGATGTCGCCGCGGCTTTTGGGGTCGACACCAGCGAAGGGCTCGTCGAAGAACAGCAGCCTGGGTTCGACCACCAGGGCGCGGGTGATTTCAAGGCGACGGCGCTCGCCGCCAGACAGACCCGCGGCGAGGCTGTCGCGCAGATGAGTGAGATTGAGCTCACCCAACAGGGCGCTCAGGCGCTGGTCGTGCTCGCTGCGCGGGTGGTGCTGCTCCAGAATGATGCGGATATTGTCGGCCACACTCAACTGGGTGAAGACGGTCGGTTCTTGGGCCAGATAGCCCATCCCCAGGCGGGCGCGGGCATACATCGGCAGGTGGGTGATATCCTGGCCACGAAATTCGATGCGTCCGGCATCCGCCGCCAGCAAGCCCACCACCATGCGGAAGGTGGTGCTTTTTCCGGCGCCGTTCGCCCCCAGCAGTCCGACGATCTCGCCGGGGGCGACTTCGAGGGAAACCCCGGCCACCACCGTGCGGCTGCCGAACGTCTTGGTGAGTCGATCGACGCGGAAGAGGGTCACTGTGGAAAACTCCGGGGCTGAACGGGCATTTGCATCTGCTTCATCCCGTCTTGATCGCATCTTGACACATCGCTGGAAGGTAAAGATGCGGGAAATAGCGTCGTTTTAAGAAGAAAAGCAAGCCTGGAATGGCCACTGCTTAGCGCTGCCGCAGGGCGGTGCCGGCCTGTGACGTCAGCAAGGCCAAGGTGGAAAACCTGGGGAAAAGGCCGGTCTGACTGGAGCTTGACCACCATCGGAAACCCCTATCTGACCACCCGCCAGCGCCACGGCGGGAAGAATACCGCCAGGGCTTCGCCGCGGATGTTTTCGGCCGGCACCAAACCCCAATTCCGTCCATCCCAACTGAAGGGGCTGTTGTCGCCCATCAGCAGGTAGTTGCCTTGGGGGATGGTGACGGCGGTGGTGGCGCTGGAGGCCAGGGCGCCGGTACGCTGCGTATTGCGCAGTTCGGCTGGGGCCTTGCCCAGCAGTTGGGCGCGGACCTTGGCATAGAGGTCAAACTGGCGTTGGACGCCATCCAGGTCCTCGGCAGCCACGGCAGGATTACTCAGGGCTGCACTGACCTCGGCCTGAGCCCTTTTCGTCTCCGCGCCCTCATCCTTCAGGAAGCCGCGGGCGGTGTAATGCACGTCCCGGTCTATGGTCAGGCCTGACAAGGTGGCCGTTCCGGGACCTCGCCACAGGACGGTCGGACGGTTGCTGTTGGGATCAGCCCAGGGGAGACTGCCGCGGAAGACCTCGATGCCAGCGATGGTGACCAGGGCCATCCCATCCAGGTGGGCCAGGCTGACGGTGCTGCCGACGATGGCTTGGGTGCCGCCAGCGAGGCGGCCATTTGGGCCCTCAAGCCGCCAACCCGTCGGTTCCAGCACCAGGGCCAGTTCGAGGGCCGAGCCCAGCCGCAGCATGCCGGATACGCTGCCGGTCAGGGCCGTCACCGTGGCGGTGATGCGCACATCAGCGACCCACTCATCCATGACCGCATTCATGTCGCGCCCGTGGCTCGCGCTGTCGAGATCGGCGCTGGTGTGGCGGCGTAGTTGCCACTGGTCCAGGTCCCAGATGCTACCGGTGCGGCCATCATAGCTGAATTGCGGGGTGAGCATGCCGGCTTCGACGATCTCACCGGCACCCCGGTCGCCCAGCACCGCGACGCGCACGGGGCCGGGTTTCAGGTACAGGTTGCGCAGGGGTTGGGTGAAGCGCACCTCGCCACTGTTCATGGCGAATGACAGGGTCTCGGCCTTGGCCTGGACGCCGGCCCCGCTGCTGCCTTCCCAGGGCAGGTAACCGGCCTGGGCGCCGGCCCGGTAGATGGGCATCCATAGCGCCGCTTGCACCTTGACCGGTTTCTGTGCCGGGGCGAAACCACCGTCCACGCCCTTCAGGAAGATGTCACCGCCGGCGACGTAGAACGTGTCGCCCGGCAGACCCACGGCCCGTTTGACAAAATTGGCGTACAGCAGGGGCCGGGTGAAGAGGCGGTCAAGGCGATCGCCATTGGAAGCGATCGCTGGTCGTGCCCGCTCGCCCTTCGACGATTCCACCTCGGGCAGCGGGAACTGGAACACCGTGACGTCCCAGCGATCAACCCCGGAAAACCGCGAAAAAAGCTTGTCCACCACCACATTGTCCCGCTTCATCCAACCCGGATCGCCGTACAGCATCGGCTCCATCGAGGCGGTGGGGATCTGGAAGGCTTCAAGGCAGAAATGCCGGATGCCCATCGCGACGATGAAAGCGAACAGCCAGTTCTCGCAAAAGGTGTGCAGCCAGTTGATGGCCTTGGCGTGCGAGGCGTCAGGGTCGGCTGGTTCCCAAGGTTTCGGCATGGGGCGGAAGTGTCAGGGCCGCGCCGCCGGTGCCAGAGGCAGCACGTGCGCTCAGCGCCTTGGCTGCAGCTCACGTTCCTGTTGGTGCATCCACACCGACAGACGTCGGGTGGTGAGTTCGTCCTGCTGGCGTGGATCCAGGCCGGGCTCGGGCCGCAAGGCCGGGCCGAAGCGGACCTGCACCCGCGGTCCGCACAGGCGTGGCACCAGGGAACCGATCGGCCAGCACGCTTCGGTGCGATGGACATAGATCGGGACCACGGGCACGCCGGCACGCCTGGCGATCATCGCCGGCCCGGTCAGCAAGGGACCCAGGCGGCCACTGCGGGTGCGCGTCCCTTCGGGGAAGATCAACACACTGGTGCCACCACGTAGGCGCGCGATCGCCCCTTTCATGCTGGACATGCCAGGATTGACCCGATCCACCGGGATGCCCTGCATGATCAGCAGGGCTTCCCGGATGATGGGTACGCGCCACAGGGATTCCCGGGCGAAATAGCTGATCGGTCGACGAGAACACATCCCGACCACCGGCGGATCGGCGAAGCTGCGATGGTTGCAGGCGTAGACCACCGGATCGTCGGTGATCGCCCGCTGCCGCCGGATGCGGATGCGGAAGCCCCAGCCGAGCCAAGCATGCAGGATGAACGACCCGAAGGCCTGGACGAAACGGGTGAGCGGCGGCTGGATCGGAAGGTCGGTCATCGGCGAACAGATCATGGCAACATCCCCTGGTGCACCAAGGGGACAGGGTGACCGTTGCCATGCGAGCGGTTCAGGCCTAATCCAGTGCCGCCTGTTCGCCGGTGCGGATGACCTCCAAGACTTCCAGGGCGGTGGGCGCCTCGCGGATGCGATCAACCACGAAGCTGCTGTTTTCGATCAGGCCGGCAATGCGGGCCTGCAGGCGTTGGTGCATGCGCGGCATACCCGCCGGGGTCAGCAGCAGGAACAGCAGATACGCCTTGTCCGTGGTGCCCTCGACGGGGATGCCGAATTCGCTGCGGATCACCACCAGGACGGGGTTGGGCAGGCCAGGAAGACGCGCGTGAGGCAGGGCCAAGCCCTTGCCCATGTAGGTGCCGGCCAGCTTTTCGCGGTCGAGCACGGCGCGGATGGTGCTGGCCTTGTCGATGGGCAGGTCATCGCTGGGGAGGCGCTGCAAGGCCAGATCCAGAGCCACGCGCAGATGATCGGCTTCAATTCCCAACTGGATGCGTCCGGGGGTCAGCACGTCCGCCAGCGTGATCGGCGGCTCGCCGGCGAACTCGTCTTCGACCGTGCCGATGATCTCCTCGATGATGTCCTCCATAGTGATGAAGCCGGTCCAGGTACCCGCGGCATTGGTCACGATGGCGACGTGGATGCGTCGACGCTGCATCTCGGACAGCAGGGACTCCAGCGGAGACTGCTCGGTGGTGGTCAGGTAGGGACGGACCAAGCCAGCCAGATCATTGCGCTCATGGCCGGCCAGCAGCACATCCTTGATGTGGACCACGCCCAGGGGCAGAAGGTCGTCGGCGTGGCGTAGCACCGGATAGCGGGAATAGCGCGCCGTGCGCATGATCTGCAAGGAATCGTCCCACGGCTGGTCGGTCACCAGTACCTTCACGCTGGCCTTGACGCGCATCGCGTCCCGCACCTTCAGTTCGCCCAGTTCAAAGATGTTCTCCATGAACAGCAGGCGGCGGAACGACATCACCCCGGTGGTCTGGCTCTCGTTCAGGATGATGCGCAACTCGTCTTCGCTGTGCGCCGCGTCATCGGTGCTGCGCTGCAAGCGGAGCATCGAGAGCAAGACCATGGCTGACCGGGTCAGCAGCCACAGCAACGGGTAGAGGGCATTGCGACACCACACCATCGGGCGGGCGCACCACAGAGAGACCTGCTCGGGATAGCGGAGGGCCAACGCCTTGGGCAGCAGCTCGCTGGTGGTGACCACCAGGTAGGTGGCGACCAGGAACCCGATGATGTGCCCCATCACCTCGCCCATGGAACCAGCGACACCGAACAGGTTGGCGATCGGCGTGGCGATGCTGTCCTCGATCAGCACGCCGATGCCGAGCGTGGCCCCGGTGATGCCCACCTGGACTACCGAGAGGTACACATCCATGTGGGCCTGGATGCGTTGGATGATGATGGCCCGGCGATCGCCGGCATCGATCAATTCGCTGACGCGGCTCGCGCGCAGGCGGACCAGGGCGAATTCGGCCAGGACGAAAAAGAAATTGACGCCGAGGAGGCCGAGGCCGAGAGCGAAGCTGAGAGCGGGATGCATGCGGGAGCGGGAGCCTATCAGACCACCCGCCACCGCAATGCTGCGGCTTTAGCCCGCCATCACCGCAAGATAACGCTGCCACGAGGCCTTGAGCACTGCGTTGTCCGCCACGACCGTGCCGCCCAGTCCGCTGATGGTGACCGTCGGACTGGCGACGACGTCGCCGATCACCGCATGAGGGACCTTGGCCAACAGGGCCTGTGCGGCCGCCACCTTGCCCGGCGGCACGGTGATGACGATGCGGCTGGCGCTTTCACTGAACAGCAACCGATCAAGGGTGCTGATATCCTGACGGGGAACCAGGCTGGCATCCACCACCAGGCCAAGCCCGCCCGCGAAGGCCATCTCGGCCAGGCTCACGCCCAGGCCGCCCTCGCTGACATCGTGGGCCGCGTTGACCAAGCCCGCCGCGGTACAGGCCGCCACGGCGTCCAGGACCGGCTTCGACAGGGCACGATCCACCGTGGGGATCAGCCCACCGCTGACGCCCAACAGATCCAAGTATTCGCTGCACCCCAATTCATTGCGGGTCAGACCCACCATGATGACCACATCGCCAACGCGCTTGAGGTCCATGGTCAATGACTGCTTCACATCCGGCACCACCGTCATGGCGGTGATCAGCAGGGTGTGGGGGATCTTGATGACCTTGCCCTCAAAGGTGAACTCATTGGACAGCGAGTCCTTGCCCGAGACGAAAGGCGTCCCGTAGTACATGGCGAAATCGTAGCAGGCCTCGCAGGCCCGTACCAAGGCGCCGAAGACGGCAGGATCGGTGCACTTCGCCCAGCTGAAGTTGTCCAGGATGGCAACCTGGCTGATCGGTGCGCCCACGCAGACCAGATTGCGCAGCGCCTCTTCGATGTTCATCGCGGTGGCCCAATAGGCATCCACATCGCTGACCCGGTTGTTGAGGCCGCAACTGATCGCTACGCCCCGGTCGTTGCCGGGGATCGGGGCGACCACCGCTGCGTCGCTGGGGCCGTCGTGCGTCACGCCCACCAGCGGCTTGATGATCGAGCCGGCCTGGACCTCGTGGTCGTACTGGCGGATGACCCATTCCTTGCTGGAGATGTTGGGCCGGGCCAACATGCGCGTGAGCAAGTCGGTGCAGTCGCTCACCGCGGGCAGGACGGCGTCGCTCTGCACGGGTGCGGTGAAGACGGCTGGCCGCTTCGAGCGGGGCACGCCATCGTGCAGGAAGGCCATGGCCAGGTCGCCCATCAGGGTGCCGTGCCACAGCAACTCCAGCCGGCCGGTGTCGGTGACCTCGCCCAGATCGGTGCAGTCCACGTCCTCGGCCGCGAAGATCGCGTTGACCCGAGGCACATCCTTGGGCGCGACCGCCACCACCATGCGCTCCTGGCTTTCGCTGATCCATACTTCGGTGCAGCTGAGACCCGCGTACTTCACCGGGATGCGGTCAAGGTGGATGCGCGCGCCATGCTCGGCGGCCATTTCGCCGCAGGCCGACGACAGGCCGCCGGCACCGCAGTCGGTGACGGCGGTGAACAGATGCTCGTCACGGGCTTGCAGCAGGCAGTCCATCACCCGTTTCTCTTCGATGGCATTGCCGATTTGCACCGCGCCCGAGGACACCACTTCGCTTTTGTCGGACAACTCCACCGAGCTGAAGGTCGCGCCGTGGATGCCGTCGCGGCCAGTGCGGCCACCCAGGCACAGCAGATGGTCGCCGGGCCGGGCGGCCTTGGCGATGTGCTGCTTGGGGATCAGGCCGGCGGTGCCGCAGAACACCAGGGGATTGCCGACGAAACGCGGATCAAAGCGGATGGCCCCGTTGACCGTGGGAATGCCCATACGGTTGCCGTAGTCGCGCACACCCGAGACCACGCCCTTCATCAGGCGGCGGGGGTGGATGGTGCCGGGCGGCAGGGTGGCGGGGTCGGCATCAAGTTCGCCGAAGCAGAAGACATCGGTGTTGAAGATCGGCTTGGCGCCATTGCCGGTGCCGATGACGTCGCGGATCACCCCGCCCAGGCCGGTGTTGGCACCGCCGTAGGGCTCGATGGCGGACGGACGGTTATGGGTCTCCACCTTGATGCAGACGCCGTTGGCCTCGTCGAACTCGATCACGCCGCTGTTATCGACGAAGACCGACAGGCACCAGGGCCGGTCCAGATCCTTGGTCGCCTTGGCGATGGTCTGCTTCAGCAAGTTGTCGTAGATCTTCACCTGGCCATCGGGGCCGCGGTATTCCACCAGCCCCTTGAGGGTCTTGTGCACACAGTGCTCGGACCAGGTCTGGGCCAGGGATTCCAGTTCAATGTCGGTGGGATTGCGGCCCAGGGCGCGGAAATGCGCCTGGATGGTCTGCATCTCCTCCAGGGTCAGCGACAGCGTGCCGTCTTTGCTGACGCGCATCAGGCCGGCGTCGTCCAGGGTCAGCAGCGGCACCTCGGTGCGCACGTGATGGGGCGTGCCGCCGGGCACTTTCATGCGCACCGGCTCTACCGGGTCGATGGCGACCTCTTCGATGGCCTGATTCGCCAAGGCCTTCCACGCCAGCTTCGCCGCATCGTCGGCGCTGCCCCCGGTGACCTCGACGCGCAGGCCGATGCGCACCATGTCCAGCTTAACACCAAGATCTACCGCACCCTTGATCACCGAGGCCTCGACCGGGTCCATGACCCCAGTCTTGCGCTGCACCTCGATCACCCGCCGGCCATTGCTCGGTGGCGGGGTCTGCTCGGCCTGTTCGATCAACGGATCGGAGAGCAGCCGCGTCCCGACCAGCCGGGCCTGGGCCAGGTCCAGCGTGGCACCTTGCAGCAGATAGTAGCGGCTGCGCCGCAGTTCGCCGAAGCGCAGGCCCAACAAGGCCGCTTCATGCGCCAAGTGCTGATCAGGGCCGGGAACCAGGGGCAGGACATCGAGGCGAAAGGTGGGCATGGCGGATGGGGGTCGACGGTCGACGGTCGGCGATCGATGGTCGACCGGGGACGGCGATCTGGTGGAGGGGCGGATGATCAGGTGGCGGGGCGGGAGGCAAGGCCGCTGGGCGGGACCGCGCTCTGGAGGCGGCCAGGGCGCCGCTTAGGGTGCGGCCCGCACCACGAACCCCTGCCGAGCCCCCCATGCCCGATCCCTTCAAAGCCTATGACATCCGTGGCCTCTACCCCCAGGAGTTGAACGAGTCTCTGGCCTACCAGATTGGCAATGCCACGGCGCAGGTCCTGGGCCTGGCTGGCAAGAAGTACGTCGTCGGGCGGGATATGCGCGTCAGCGGCCCCGCGCTCAAGGTGGCGGTGATCCAGGGCCTGAAGGACGCCGGCGTGCACGTCATCGATGTGGGCATGGTGTCGACGCCCACGGTTACGTTCAGCATGCACCACCTGTCGACCGAAGGCGGCATCCAGGTCACCGCCAGCCACAATCCGGCGGCCTATGGCGGCATCAAGATCACCGGCCCCGGCTTCAAGCCCATCGGTGGCGGCAGCGGCATGGAAGAGATCGAAGTCCTCGCCCGCGCCTGCAAGATCGTCAAAGTGCCCGGCGGTACCGTCACCGAGACCGTGACCCTGGACGCCTACGCCACCTACCTGCAGAAACTGTGGGCACCCAAGCGGAAGCTCAAGATCGTGGTCGATGGCGGCAATGGCATCATCGGCACGTTATTCCAGCACCTGCTGCCCAAGCTACACGATGTCGAGTTGATCCCTCTCTACTTCGATCCTGATGGTCGCTTTCCGGTGCACGAGGCCAACCCCCTCAAGGCCGAGAATCTCAAGGACCTGATCGCCTGCGTAAAGGCCGAAAAGGCTGATTTCGGCGCTGGATTCGACGGCGACGGCGATCGCTGCGCCCTGGTGGACGAGACCGGCGCGATCATCACCTGCGATTTCACCACCGCGTTGCTGGCCAAGTACTACCTCGCCAAGGAACCGGGCGCGACGGTGGCCTATGACCTGCGCTCGTCCAAGGTGGTGGCGGAATACATCCAATCCCTGGGCGGCCGCGCGGTCGAGACCCGGGTCGGCCACAGCTACATCAAGCAGACCCTGAAAGCCGAGCACGCGGTCCTGGCTGGGGAACTGTCGGGGCACTACTACTTCCGCGACTTCTGGAACGCCGACTCGGGCCTCTACGCCTTCATCCTACTGGCCAACATCATCAGCGAGGCGCCCAACCTGTCCTCCCTGATCAAGCCACTGATGAAGTATTACCACTGCGGCGAGATGAACTTCAAAGTCGCTGACGCCAACGTGGTGATGCAGCGCATCAAGGCCATGCCCGGCGCCCAGGTCACCGAACTGGATGGCGTCACCGTGCGCTTCGCCGATTGGTGGTGCAATGTCCGCGCCTCCAACACCGAACCGGTGGTGCGCCTGAACCTGGAAGCCGACACCAAGGCGCAGATGGAGGCCAAGGTGGCTGAAGTTAAGAAGCTGATCCTGGCATGAAACTGGCGCAGGTGGCAGCGGCCATGGTGATGGTCTCCGGGGTCGCCTGCGCTCAGGAATGCTGGCTCTTGCGGCATGGCGAACCTGGCACAGACGGCAGCCTTACCGACGCGGGCCGGGCGCAGGCCACCGCGGCCGCCGCCACTTGGAGCGCCAGCGCGGCCCAGGTGGTGGTGCTATCATCGCCGGTGGCACGGTGCCGGCAAACCGCCGAGATCGTGGCCAAAACCCTTGGTCGGCCCGCGCCGACCGTGGTCCCGTGGCTGAGCGAGAATGCGGCGCTGCCCGCCGATCTTCCCGCGGGCGCCATCCTGGTCCTGGTGACCCATGCCCCGGTGATCTATCGCTGGGCGCAAGCACGGGGCGCGGTGGTGGACCGGGCCGGGTACGCCACACCGATCAGATTGCCATGAACCAGCAGCCCTAGTCGCTGTCCGCCTGCGAAGCCTCGACCTCATAGCCCCGAGGCGGTGAATACCCTGGCAGGTTGCGTTCATCCACCACATCGAGCTGGTCCGGCGGCAGGAAACGTTGCGCGTAGTCCTGGTAAACCTTGTCAGCGACAAAAACGTGGAACAGGTCTGGGTCGATGTGGCCGTCCCGGGCCATGCGCCCCATGATCTGCAGGGCCTGGCTCAGCTTCATCGGCTGCTTGTAGGGCCGGTCGCGGGCGGTCAGGGCCTCGAAAATGTCGGCGATGCCCATGACCCGGGCTTGCACTGACATCTGCTCACGGGTCAGGCCCTTGGGATAGCCTTTTCCGTCCATGCGCTCGTGGTGGCCACCGGCGAACTCGGGGACGCGGCGCAGGTGCTTGGGATAGGGCAGCGATTCCAGCATCTTGATGGTGGCGACGATGTGATGGTTGATGATCGCGCGCTCTTCCGGCAACAGGGTCCCCTTGGCGATGGTGAGGTTGCGCACCTCGTCGTCGGTCAGCAGGTGGCGCTTGGCGATGACCCGGACCCGCTCCTGGTCCTCCGGACGCATGGCTTCGCTGCCGGTGTTGCACTGGCGCAGGAAGAGCAAATCGGCGTCCAGGTCGGCGCATTCGCTTGCGGCTGCGGCCCGGGTGCCGCCCCCCTCCAGGGCGCGGATCACCGCGTCGCGCTTGGCCACCTCGACGCGGGCCTCAACCAACGCGATGCGGTCGTGGATGCAGGACAGTTTGGTGGCTTTGTCCATCACCCATTCAGGCGTGGTGATCTTGCCGCAATCATGGAGCCAGGCCGCGGTTTGCAGTTCGTAACGGTCGGCGGCGTTCATGGTGAAGGCGGCCAAGGGACCATGGTCACTGCGGGCGGCTGCCTCGGCCAGCATCATGGTCAGTTCCGGCACCCGGTGGCAGTGGCTGCCGGTGTAGGGCGATTTCTCGTCGATGGCGGTGGCGATCAGGCGGATGAAGGACTCGAACAGCGCGCGTTGATCCTCGATCAGTTCGCGCTGGTCCATGGCGATCGCGGCCTGACTGGCCAGGCTCTCGACCAGGCGCTGATCGGCTTCAGAGAAAGCTTCGATCCGCCCGTCGTCATCCTGGGCGTTGAGCAGTTGCAGCACGCCGGTGATTTCGCCCTCGTGGTTGCGCATCGGTACGGTCAGCATCGAGGTCGAGCGGTAGCCGGTCCGGGCGTCGAAGGTGCGGGTACCGCTGAAATCGTAGCCTTCGGCGTGGTACGCATCGGCGATATTGATGGTCTCGTTGCGCAGCACCGCCGATACCACCACCGAGGAGAGATTGGGCCGACCATCCGGCAGCTTCAGGGGGATCGGCGTGAATGGGATCGGCTGCCCTGAGGTGCCGCCCAGACGCACGCCCAGGGAATCTGTGCGCATGATCAGGAAGGCGAGGTTTTCGGGCCCGACCTGATAGATCGTGCCCCCGTCGGCAGCGACCAGCTCCATGGCGCCGAACAGGATCATCTCGGCCAGGCGCTGGATGTCCCGCTCCTGGGACAGGGCCACGCCGATGGCGTTCAGCTTCTCGATGCGTCCGAGCAGCTGGTGGATCGCCGAGCGATAGCGGGAGGAAGTCATGGGCGGTGCAGGGATGGTACCCGATCAACCCCCTGCGAAGCAAGCCCCGTCATCGCCGCCTAGCCAGCGGCAAGGCAGAACCCGCCATCGCGCCGCCACCGGTTACGAATCAGGCGGAGCCATGATCTTCCCAGATCATGGCAGCGAACGCACCGCTGGTCGTCTTCCCCGCTTAGCCCGCCACCCCGGCGCTTTACGCGAAATTGGCCACGTAAGGCAGGTCCTTCGCCTTGGCCTTGACCTGCTCCAGACCGGCGAGCAGCTCGCCGGTCGCGTCCCAGGCACCAGTGAGGAACTGCTTCAATGGGCCCGCGGCCATGGTGCAGTTCACGCTGAGCGCTCCCACCGTGACCGTCTGGGCTTGCAAATCGATGACCACCTCAGCCGTGGGCGTGGTTTCGACAGCGACCTGCAGCGCTTCGCTGTCGGCCAGGGTCACCGACACCGCTGGGATGCCCATAGCCACGCAATTGCCGAAGAAAATCTCACTGTAGCTGACCGCGATGATGGCCTTGATGCCCCATTTGACGATCGCCTGGGGGGCGTGTTCGCGCGATGAGCCGCAGCCGAAATTGCGATTCGCGATGAGGATGCCGGCGCCGACAAAGCGCTGATCGTCAAAGGCGTGGACCTTGCCTTGGGCGGTCAGCTGACGTCGGTCGTCCTCGAAGGCGTGTTCACCCAGCCCATCAAAGGTCACGCAGCGCAGGAAGCGCGCCGGGATGATGCGGTCGGTGTCGATGTCATTGCCGCGCAGGGGCACGGCACGGGCGGCGAGGCGGGCGATGAGGCTGGACATAGGTGGTTCCCTTACTTCTTCAGCACGTCACGGACGTCGGCGATGCGGCCTTCAAGGGCGGCCATGGCCACCATCGCTGGCGACATCAGCAGGGTGCGCCCGGTGGGCGACCCTTGGCGGCCCTTGAAGTTGCGGTTGGAGCTGCTGGCGCTGATCTGCGCGCCGGTCAGCTTGTCCGGGTTCATGGCTAGGCACATGGAACAGCCCGCCTGGCGCCACTCGAAGCCATGGGCGGTGAAGACTTTGTCCAGGCCCTCGCTTTCCGCGACCACCTTCACGGCCTCGCTGCCGGGGACGATGAAGGCTTTCACATGGGCAGCTACCTGACCGCCGTGGGCGGCGATGACCCGGGCGGCTTCTCGCAGGTCGCTGATGCGGCCGTTGGTGCACGACCCGATGAACGCCACGTCGATTTTCAGACCTTTGATCGCCTGACCGGCCTTCAGGTCCATGTACTGATAGGCTTCTTCAATGTTCGCCTGCTCGTCCAGGGCGAAGGACGCCTTGGCCGGGATGGTCTCGCCCACGCCGATGCCGTGGTCTGGGCTGATGCCCCAGGTCACAGTCGGTTCGAAGGTGGCGGCATCGAAGGTCACCACATCGTCAAAGACCGCATTGGCGTCGCTGGCGATGGAACGCCACCAGGCCACGGCCTTGTCCCAGGCCGCGCCGGCGGGCGCATGCTCACGGCCCTTGAGGTAGGCGAAGGTGGTCTCGTCGGGGTTGATATAGCCGCACCGGGCGCCGCCTTCGATGGCCATGTTGCAGACCGTCATGCGCTCTTCCATGGACATGGCGCTGAAGGTGCTGCCGGCGAATTCGTAGGCATACCCCACGCCGCCCTTGGCGGTGAGTTTGCGCAGAATCGACAGGATCACGTCCTTGGCATAGACGCCCGGGCGCAGGACGCCGTCGACCTGGACCTTGCGCACCTTGAGCCGGGTCAGGGACAGGGTCTGGGTGGCCAGGACATCGCGCACCTGGCTGGTGCCGATGCCAAAGGCGATGGCACCGAAGGCGCCATGAGTCGCAGTGTGGCTGTCGCCGCAGGCCACCGTCATGCCCGGCTGGGTCAGACCCTGCTCGGGGGCGATGATGTGCACCACGCCCTGTTTGCCCGAGCCAGGCTGATGCAGGCGGATGCCGAACTGCCGGCAGTTGCGCTCGATGGCGACCATCATCTCTTCCGCCAAGCCATCGGCGTAGGGACGAGCCTGGGACTCGGTTGGGACGATGTGATCGACGGTGGCGATGGTGCGCTGGGGGAAGGGCACCGACAGCTGGCGGTCACGCAGCATCGAAAATGCCTGCGGGCTGGTGACCTCATGGATCAGGTGCAGCCCGATGAAAAGCTGCGTCTGCCCACTGGGCAGCATGCGGACGGTGTGATGGTCCCAGACCTTGTCGAACAGTGTGCCGGTGCTCATGGCTATCCTTGTGCGGAGGGGCGGTGTACGACGATGTGGCCAGGGCTCAAGCCCCACCGTCTTGTGCGGAGGGCTCCATGCGGGAGCTGGATGCCTTCAGCGGGGTAAAGGCAACGGCTTGCGAATTCACGTACCACTTCCATGATCAACCATCTCGCCCATGATCCGACTTGAAGTCCTCAATACCGCCTTCAAAGGCAAGCAGTTCAAGTTCAAGGAGGGCCTGGCCATCGGCTCTGGAACTGACTGCCAGATCCGCGCCCAGCATGAGGGCCTGCGCGAGCTGCACGCCCGTTTCTACAGCGAAGACGGCAAGCCGATGGTCGAGATCGGCTGCGACGAGGCCCATCTGTACGTCAACGGCCGGGACGTGGTACGCAGCCAGATCAAGCACCATGACATGCTCCAAATCGGCCCACTGAAGCTGCGGGTGGTCGATGATACCATGGTCAGCAACCCCGGCATGAACCTGGATAAGCTGCTGGCCGACTACGAGCAGGGCAGAGCCAACGAGGTCTACGACTTCTCGAAGGAGGACCTATTCTATCTGGTCACCAAGGAACCGGCCCTGCGCCAGGCGATCAGCTTCTCGATCCCCTCCCGCGACCGCTTCATTGACCAGGCCCAGTCCTTCCTATCGCGTATGGCCAAGCAGAGCGGCATGAAAGAGATGAAGCTTGAAGGCTTCATGACCTGCACCAAAGAGTTGATCCTCAACGCGCATCGTCACGGCCATAAGTACGATGAATCCAAAACCATCCTGGTGCGCTATCGCGACCTGGGTGATCGTCTCCAGGTAGTGATCTCCGATCAGGGCACCGGGTTTGATCATCGCACCGT
The DNA here is from genome assembly GCA_038213315.1 of Planctomycetota bacterium. Lineage (GTDB taxonomy): Bacteria > Planctomycetota > UBA11346 > UBA11346 > UBA11346 > JBBQTJ01. Next base: position 21,023 of record JBBQTJ010000002.1, on the reverse strand, counting down.
CCTGGAGGGCATTCGCACAAAGGATGCGGCCCAAGCCGCCCGCGAACGCTATCAGGCGGGTGGCTTTGGAGGGCTGGGCTTCAAGTTGATCACCCAGATGTCGGACCAGCTAGTCTACAACGATGCCGGCACCGAGGTCACCTTCTCCGTCAACAAGAAGGGGCCTGAGTAGGCATCTTCGCCCTTCCGTCCTGCGCTGGTGGTGACAACATACTTCTTCCCGCTGCGGACATGGCGGAATTGGCAGACGCGCTGGATTTAGGTTCCAGTGCCGCAAGGCGTGTGGGTTCGAGTCCCACTGTCCGCATGAAATTTTCGGGTGATTGGTTCTTGAGACGGCGGCTGGCCGTAGGCAGTGGCCAACCACGGCCGGCTACCGTCCGCTCTCCGCCAGCTTTGCGCAGGGTCACTGTGTCCCAGCCGCGGCCAACTGGCTCCAGCAGTGTTTCCCGATCTACGCAGTCACTTGGGCAGGGTCACCCGCTGGTTTTCACGGGTGAGCGCCGCTCGGCCAACACGTATACGATGGCCCCTAAGATATACCAGGTGACGAGGAACGCGGCGGTCTCCAAGATAAAACTGTGAAACTTGTAGTAAACCTCTGCGACCACAAAGGATACTGTGCCCGTAGGCAGGTCATTCCGGAGCAATTCAGATAACCGACGCTGACGCAGAAGATGGAACATGAGAGGCCTCCTGGTTAAGATGCATGATCACGGCATTATTGTTCTAGTGTGAATAATACATCAAGGAATAGAGTAATAGCTCGACAGAAAGTCCTTGAATTCGACAAATGCCGGCCGATGAAGCTCCTCCGCCGGAGCTAATGCGAGCCATGATCATCAAACCCATGCTTGGCGACTGGGAGGTGACCGGCATCACGGCGATCCGCGCCGTCGAGCGCAGGCGCCTAGCACGCATGGGGATTCCGGGCTTGGATGGGGACCTTCAGCAAGACCTGGGTCACGAGAGTCTGGCGGTGGAGATCCATGGAAGTCTGCAGGGCGATCCCTTGCGTGATGCCTTTCTGACGGCGGTGCGCGAGCGCCATCTGGCGGGTGAACCGCTGGCCTTCGTGGCCGATATCGTCACCGCCACCAAGCTGGAGCGGGTGCTGGTCGAGGAGTGCGAGGTGCTTGAGTCCAACGACTGGGCCGACCATGTGCGCTATCGGTTGGTGCTGCGCGAATATGTCGAGCCGCCTGAACCGCCCACCCCGGTTGATGAGCTTGGCGCCGACCTTGATGCTGACCTGGACCTGCTGGCGGATCTGGGGCTGACTGGCCTGGAACTTCCCGACTTGTTGGGGTCAGTGCCTTCCCTGGGCGACCCAGTGGCCCCGGTGAAGCCAGCGCTCGATGGTGTGCGAGCGGCCACGGCCGGCCTGGGTGAGGCCATGGGAGCGCTCACCAGGATCTTCACCTCGCCACCACCGGCCGCGCCATGACCGACTGCGCCCTGGTCGACGGGCTGCGTACCCGTTTAGGCATCGGTGATGTCCCGACGGCGGTGGGCAACTTGGCCAGTCACTTCGGCATCAGCGTCAGCCTGCCCGGGATTGATGTCACGGCGATCGCCGGGATCACCGACAGCATCGGCATCGACGCTGGGCCATTGCACGCTGCTGGCGGTGCTGCAGCAGGTCAACTCGGCTCGGTGGCGGGCGGCATCGACCCCGCCGGTCTGATCGCCCCCCTGCTGTCCCTGGTGACCAACATCGAACAGCTCGCCAGCGCTGATCCGGCGGCGGTGCTGACCCGCATCACCGCGCGCGTGAGCGGTGGGAGCGACCAGGGATTGGCCAAGCTGCAGCGTGTGCTGGGGGTCGTTTCTGAGGGGGCCAACGATAGCGCCATCACCGGCCTGGCGGCTTTAGGTCGGGCCTTGTTGCCGGCTTTGCCGGAGAGTCCGCTGGCGCCACTTGGTGCCTGGGGTGGCGGCATCACCGCCTTCCTGTCCTTGTCGGGTGGCCTGATGGCGGTGGAAAGCCGCTCGCGCTTGATCCAGCAGTCTCCTGCCACTGCGCGGCTGCGCCTTGAGCCGCTGCGCTCGGGTCGCCTGGCGGCGCTGGCACAGTGGGGCTCCTCTGATCTGCCCGAGCGCGTTGCCGCCGCGCCAGAGGACCCCGCGGTGGCGGCGCAGATCGTGGCGTATCTGCGCGAGCTGACCACCACGGTGCACGATCTGGAGGACGCGGTCGGCACCGCTGAATATGCGCTGGCTTATGACGATCCGCAGCGCGCGGCGCTCCAGCTGGTTGCGGTGGAACCGCTGTTGCAGGGCACGCCCGCCGAACCGCTGCATGCCCTCTGCACGGACCTGGCGGGGCGCGTGGGCCCGGTCATCGCCCGGGCGGGGGGCGCGGAAGGACCTGGACTTGACGATCAGGTCGACGCGGCGCTCGCCTTGATCGGCCGGTTGACGGCGGCGGTGGGCGACCTGGATGCCCTCGCCATCGCCGCACCGGTGCGCAATGCCATCGGCAGCCTGACCAGCGGGCTGACCACCGTGGCCGACGGCATCAGCACCGGGGTCGGTGCGGTGACGACCGCGCTGCACGCGATCCGCGATGCCGTTCTGGCGGTGGATCTGCGGCCCTTGACCGATGCCGTGCGCACGGTGGTTCAGCCCTTGGCGGAGGCGCTGGAGCGCCTTGATGACCTGCTCACCGGCGTGATGAGCGGTATCAGCGACGCCATGGCTCTGGCCAAGACCGCCATCACCACGGCCAAGAATGCCATCCTGCTCGCCGCCACCACGGTGAAGGACGCCTTCGATAAGCTCGCCCTGGCGGTGCACACGCTGGACCTGCCTGGCAAGGTCGCGCTGCTGCAGGACGGCATCAACGACGTGGCGGCCGAACTGAACCGCATCCGGCTGGAACCCTTCTTCGACACCTCAAGCGAGGTCATGTCGACCGCCGCCGACGCCCTCCGCTTGGTGCCGGTCGACATTCTGCCGGACGATCTCAAGCAGAAGCTGAACGAAGTCTCGGCCACGGTGCGGGCCATCGATTTCGAGGGTCAGGTGCGCGTGCCCCTCACCACCCAGCTCAACACGCTGCTGAGCGAGCTGGATACCGACGTCCTGGGACAGATCGCGGTCTTTCACCAGCAGCTGGTGACCTTCCTGACCAGCATCGATCCGGCGGGACCCATCGCCCAGCTTGAGACGAAGTTTGACAATGATCTTATCGCCCCCCTGCTGGCCTTGGATCCAGACCAGCTCTTGGCTCCGGTCACGGCCGCCATCGCCCAGGTCCAACAACGCATCGCGGCCATCGATCTGCGCACCGCCATCCTGGGCCCGGTCGAGGAGGGCTTTGCCCGCATCCTGTCGGCAATTGATGCGGCAAATCCAGCCTCGGCCCTGCAACCGCTGGCTGACCGTCTGACCGCGGCGCGCACCCAGATCGAAACCGCATTGCACCTCCAGCAGTGGACCGACACCCTCGACCAGACCTATGGAGCCGTGCAACTGCTGCTCGATCGGCTCGATCTGGCGGTGCTGCTGCCCAAACTTGAAGCCGGCTATCAACTGCTGCTCAATGGGCTGCGTGACATTCCTGGTGGCGGGCCCTTGGGCGCCATCGTGACGATGCTGATGCAGAAGGCCCTGCCGGTCTCGCCCGACAGCTGGCAGACGGTGATGCGCTGGCTGGCCGAGGGCGGCGCCGCCGCCGAGGTGCAGGCCCGCATGGAAGCAGGCCGCAGGGACCTGCTGGCAATCGGCGCGTTGCTGGACGACGTTGATGTCGCGGTCGCCGTCGGACGCCTGGGCGCGATGCATGGGCGGCTGCGCAGCGCAGTGGCGGGCCTGGCCGCCGATGCCCCGCTGCGGGTGCGCTTCGCTGCGGCGCTGGAACGCAGCCCGGCCGAGCGCTTGGCGGCGCTCAGTGCCGGCCTCGATCGACTGCGCGCAGCCGCAGCCAACGGCGCCGCGGCGCTGATCCCGCTGGTCGCCTCCGGCTTCAGTCACACCGATCTGGCCCGTACGCGCCTGCTCTTCGGGTTGTCGCCCCTGAGCGAGCTGAAGTCTCAGGCCCTGGGCCTATGCCGACGCTTCGGTGTCGATCCGACCGGCCGCGATCTGGGCGCGGTATTTGCCGACATCCTGGCCGCCTTGCGTCCGTCCAAGGTGCTGGCGGCGCTGACCCCGCTGGTCCTGGCGCTCAAAGGCAAACTGGCCGAGCTGGTCTCGGTCGGCCTGATCGAGCCACTGAAGTCAGGCATCCAGGCTGTGCGCGACCTGCTGGCCCGCATCGATCTGGCCCCAGTGGTGGCGGAGCTAAGCGCGATCCATGCTGCCGTCCGCGGGCAGGTGGCGGCGTTGCAGCCGTCCACCCTGCTGGGGCCGGTGCTCGATGGTTTCGACACCGTCCGCGACCATTTGGCCACCTACGATCCGCTGGCACCAGCGCGCGTCGCGATCACCGCCTTCAAGCAGGCGGTGGCGGAATTGGCTGCGCCGAACAGCCCGGTGCGGCCCAGTGTGCTGTTCGGGGGCGTGGTCAGCGCCCATCACGAGATCACCAGCGCCGTGGCAGCCATTGATGTCCGCAATCTGCTACGTCCGGTCCTGGATGCCTTGGACGCCCTGGTGGTGCAACTTGATACCGGCCTGGCCAGCACCGAAGACGCCTTTGCCGATCTGCAGTCGGCGTTACCGGCCTGACCATGCTGCTCCATCGCCTCATCGATGCGGTCGCTGCGCACCTGACTGCGGTCCTGCCGGCGGCCACCAAGGTCACGGCGACCATGCCGCGGGTGGTAGCCGACCTGCCAGCGGTGGTGTTGTCAGTGATCGAGGCCTCGCCCCTTGGCGCCGGCGTCGGTGGCCAGCCCGCTGGCCTCACCACGGGAGCCCTTCCTCTGTCGGTGGCCATTGCCCTGAATGATCCGGTCCTGCGCTTCGGGGCCGAGACCGTCACGCTGCTGTCGGCGGATCGCCGGACCTTGCAATTGCCGCACAGTCCGCTGGTGGATGCCGATGGCGGCGACGTGGGCCCCTTGGCCCCGGGCGCAGTGACGATGTCCATCGGACCGACGGTGATCACCGTGGTGGCCGGGGCACCGGCGGCGAACCAGGTGCAGGTCGACCGGGTGACGGGCATCGCCCGCTTTGGCACTGCCTTGCCGAACGTCGGAACGTTGAACGTCACCTATTTCCTGGGCCAGTGGGAAGCCGACACGGCGCGCTTCACCGCCACCCTGCAAGCCGAGGTGTTCGCCAACGGTGCCGCCGCCCTGGATACCCTCAGCCGTCAGGTGGCCGCCGCGCTGGCGGGCCAGCGAGTCAGCGGACTGAGCCAGGTGGCTCCCCTCGCCTGGGGTGCGATGGCCCCACCCGGCACCCCGGGCGGGGCCACCCTACTGCGGCGGCAGAGCTGGCGCTGCCGCTTCGAATATTCGGATCCGCGCGTCATCACTGGCGGCGGCCCCATCCGCGGCGTTCAAGTCGCCCTCACGCCCCGCCCGGGCGCGCTGCCCACGGCTTTCACCATCACTCATCCCTGATCACCCGACCACCAAGGAAACCCCATGAGCGAAGCCATCGCTGAGATGATCCTCCCATCCACCTACATCGAGGTGCGGGCCGAAGGCCTGATCGGTGTCGGGTCCATCGCCACCGGCAATGTCGGCATCGTCGGCACCGCCGCCCGCGGTCCGTTGAACGAAGTGGTCGCCCTGGGCGGCTACAGTGATGCCTTGGATGCCTTCGGCGCTTATGATGCCCTGGCCGAACCGCGCCTGACCAGCAACCCGCTGAGCCTGGTCCGCACCTTGGAGCAGGTCTTCGCCGGCGGTGCCCGCGCGGTGTACGCGGTGCGGATCGCCAACGGCGCGCCGGTGGCCGCCAGTGCCGAGGTCAAGACGGTCGGTGATGCCGCCGGCTTCACCATGACCGCCAAGGCGGCCGGCACCTGGGCCCATGGCATCCGCTGGACGCTGACCCAGGCGACCGTGGCGGATCCCTGGATCCTCGCGCTGACCATGGGTGCGGTGAAGGAGGAGTTCTCGGGTGCCACCACCCAGGCCTTGGCGACCGCCCTGGCCACCAGCACCCTGGTCACTATCGGAGCCGTGCAGAATGGCGCGGCGGCACTGGTGTCCAAGCCCGCGGCTACACCCTTCGCCGGCGGCAGCGATGGCGCCAATGTCAGCGCCGCCGATCTGGCCGCCGGCCTGGCCAAGTTGACCGACCAGCCGGTGAACATCGTGGTGGTGGCCGGCTTCGGCGCCGACCAGGCCAAGGGCGCCGTGGCCGCCCACCTTGAGGCGACGGAAAATGAAGGCCGCGAGCGCATCGCCGTGCTCGGGGCCAAGAGCGCCGCCCTGGCCGATGTAGAGACCGATGCGGGCACCATCAACGATGACCGCATCATCCTGGTCGGACCCGGCCTGCTGACGACCGATGCCGCTGACGGCAAGGTTGTCAATCTGCCGCCCAGCTACCTTGCCGCCGTGGTGGCGGGCAAGATCGCCACGCTGGCCCCGCACATCAGCCTGACCAATAAGACCTTGCCCATCGATGGTCTCTCGGGGGCCTACAACACCACCATCTACAAGAAGCTGCTGCAGCAGCGCGTCCTGCTGGTGCGGCAGAAGTTCGGTTTCCAGGTGGTCAAAGGGATCACCACCGAGAACGCAGCCTTCAGCCAGATCTCGATCCGCCGTACCGTGGACTATGCCAAGACGGGCGTGCGCATGGGGTCTGATCCCTATATCGGCCGGCTCAACAACGCCCGCATCCGGGCGGCGCTCAAGGCCACGCTTGATGGCTTCCTGTCGCAGATGGTGGTCGATGAAATGCTGGTCAGCTACCAGCTTGAGGTGAAGGCCAGCCGCGCGGACGAGATCCGCGGCATCTGCCAAGTGGTGATGACCTTGATGCCGACCTTCAGCATCGATTTCATCCGCGTAACCATGAACCTCCAATAATAACCTGAACGCACCAACCTTCACTTCCAAGGTCACCCATGCCCAATAATCACATCTTCACCGGTCTCGACGGCTCGATCTCGGTCGCTGTCGAGGCGGGCCCCGAGGGCGACGCCGCCAAGGCCATCGCCGAAACCTACCAACTGACCCCCATCGGCCGCGCCACCGGCGTGTCGGTGCGCGTCAGCAGCGACATCCGGCCCTTCCACGAGGTCGGCCAGCGCTACGCCACCGAACTGCGCGCCGGTAACGTCAACATCACCGGCACCATCGGCCGGGCGCACGTCAATGGCGCCCTGCTGCGCTTGATGCTGGGTGAAGGCGGCAGCGGCACCCGTCCCGCCGGCAGCTTCGTCAGCCCGACCTTCAATCTGAGCCTGCGCATGGAAAACGGCGCCTTCTCTGGCAACAGCGCCACCGTCACCGTGCATGGCGTGAAGCTCGACGGTTGGGCCTTCACCATGCCCGAAGACGACTTCGTGATGGAAGAAGTCACCTTCAAGGGCCTGTGGATCGCGGCCGAGGATGCGAGCGCGTGAGCCTGAGCGCCGATGATCTGCTGTTGGCCGGTACTGCCACCCATCGGGTGGCAGTACCGGGACGCGTCCTCGATCCCGCTGCCGGCGATGATGCAGCGGCGGGCGAGGTGGTGCTGCGCCCCTTGCGGCTGGCCGACTTGGCGCGCATCGCCAAGGCGGCCAAGGATGACGGCCATCTCACCGGGGTGCTGATGGTGCAGCAGGCTCTGGTCGAGCCTGCACTGACGCTGGATCAGGCCAACCGCCTGCATGCCGGACTGGTGCAGCACCTCTTACAGGAGGTGAACCGCATCAGTGGTCTGGGCATGTCCGCCGATGAGCTTGAGCAGGCGGTGCAGGCGCCCTTGGCCAAAGCCTGCTTCACCCTCGCACGGGAGTTCGGGTGGAGTCCAGAGCAATGCGCCAATCTAAGCGTCGGCCAGGTGCTGTTGTACCTGGAAATGGCGGCTCGTGACCGCGCCACCGTCGGGGCCAAGGGCTGACCATGTCCCCCGATCGCCGCCTGCGACGCATGCTTGACCGCTTAGCTACCGATGGGGCCCGCTGGGCTCCGTTGGCCGGCGGCGTCGAGACTGCGGAACTGGTGCATCGTGCGGCCGACCGGCTGGCGGGCCTGGCCCCGGATCCGCTCGCGGCCTTAGACCGCGAGTACAGTGCGCCTGCGACCGCGCAGGCCGAGCCGATATCCACTGCAACGCGTCGACTGGCGGCAGTGCCGCCGCGCCAGGGAAAGTTCCCCCAGGCCGTGCGGCGTCTTTCCAGTGCCACTATCGACACCCCTACCGCAGAAGTCACTGCACCAGTTCCTTTGCCGGCCCAGCCACGTTTCCGCGTGGCGCAGGCAACCACGCCAGTGCTGCCCATGAGTGCGGTTCCGCCGGTGCCTCCTGACTCGCGGCCAGCGGTGATCATTCCTGCACTGCCTGTGAGCTCTGCACACCTGACCGCCCACGTGTTGATGGCGACCGCCGACTTGGCGCGGCGTCTAGCCTCGCCCGCGGCCCGGGTGACGGTGGATGCCCAGCGTTTGCGGGCCATGGCCGAACCAGCGGCAGTGCGGCTGGCCAGCCGGAAGGATCAGGTCCGCAGCGCAGCCACCGCCCCGCCGATCAATCGCCCCCCCTCCGTCGAGTTGGCCAGTGCCCGGGCGACGCCAGCGACGAGCGCCAAACCAAGCCCCACTGCACCGTCATTCGCCCCGATCGAGGAACGTCCCGTGCGCGCCACCGGGCAACGCGGGTCGGCCCTGAGCGATCTACTGCGCCGCTGGCCGACGACTGGCGATCACGGTACGAACTCTGCCGAGACCGCCTCGGACCCCATTGCCGCAGAACGTGGACGTGTTGCGACAAGCTTGCCTGGTCCGCTCACCATGCCGGGCACCGTGCCCGCTGTCGGTGGCTTTGCTGTGCAGGTCGGGAGCGCGCCCCCGACGGTGCCAGTGGGCGACTTGCCCCGGCCCGTAACTCCGACCAATGATCTGCAATTCGGCCGCACGCTTGAGCGGGTCCTGTTGGCCGAGGTGCGCCGTCAGGGCCTGAACGTGGACAGCCCATGAGCCGCTTCACGCCCATCGCCACCATCACTATCGATGGCCAGAGCCTGACCGCTCCGGAAGCGGCCCTGCTGCGCGTCGAGGTCACCCTGGGCCTGGGCCCGGCCCATGACCGCTGCGTGTTGGAACTGCATGCGCTGGCGCCCACCGTGCCTGCGGCCGGTGGCACGGTGGCGGTGGCCTTGGGTTTTGACGATGACGCCCAAGACGTCTTCACCGGTACCGTGGTGACGGTGGCTCGCCGCCCGACGGGCGCGGTGGTGGAATGTTTTGCCCCATCCTGGCAGCTGAGCCGTAGGCGTGCTGCCCAGGCGTGGGTGGGTCAGGGCGCGGCGCAGATCGTCAATGACCTGCTCAGCGATGCCGGCGTCACCGCGGGCACGGTTGGTCCTGACTTGGACCTGGGCATTTTTCATGCCGACGACCGGCGCTCGCGGTGGGCCCACCTGCTACGCCTCGCCCGGCTGTCCGGCTGCGAAGTGGCCAGCGCCGCTGATGGTTCGCTGCATGTCCGCCCGCCGGCCAGCGGACCGGCCGCCACTACGCTGCGGCGGGGCGCCGAACTGATCAGCTGGCGCGCCGCGCAGAGCGAAGATGCGCCAACGGCGGCGCCGGTCGGTCCGGCCGGGGCCGGCAGCGAAGCCGGGGCGGATCACTGGTTCCTGCCCTTGGCCTCACCCGCTGGCGAGACGCCCGAGCGTGATGCGTGGGTTCCGGGGGCGATCCGTGATCGCAATGCCGCCCGCAGCGTGGCCAAGGCCGCCGCCGATGCGGCGGTCCGCAGCACCGTCAGCGGCGACGCCCTGTGCTGGGGACAGGCCGCCCTGCGCCCGGGAGATTTAGTGACTCTTGGTGACCTGCTGGATGGTGACGTCGATGCCCGTCTGCTCGGGGTGACTCACGTCCTGGATGCCAACGGCTTCGCCACCTGGTTGGATTTCGAGGGCGTGGCATGAGCCGCATCGTCCCCGCCATCCGCGCCGTGGTACGCGATGAACTTGACGCCCATCGCGGGCTGGAGCTGGGCGTGATCACCCAGGCCTTCAGCAATGATGGCGGCAGCGGCGAGCACCACTTGTCGGTCAATGTGCGGCTGAACTCGTCTGGCCTGGAATTGCAGCAGGTCCCCGTGGCGGTCGGCCGTCTGGGCCTGTCAGCCTTACCCCTGGTGGGCAACCTGGTGGTGATCGGCTTTCTGAGCGGCGACTTGGATCAAGCCGTGGTCATGGGCGTGTTGCATGATGCCGATCATGCGCCGCCGGACGCGAAGCCGGGCGAGCTGGTCTATCACGTCCCCGATGAGGCCGATGAGGCCGCCCGACGCTTTCACCTGGAAATGCCCAGCGGCAACAGCCTGACCCTGCAGGATGGCAAGCTGAGCATCATCCTGGGGAGCAGCACCGTGACCATCGAAGCCGATGGTGCGGTCACCATCGAAGCGGGCGGTGATCTGACCCTGAAGGCGGCAGGCGCGCTGAATCTTGAAGGTGGCAGTGGCGCCACCTTGAAGGCGCCCAACGTCACCGTCCAGGGCGATGGCTCGGCGACGCTCAAGGGCGGCAGCGTGTCGATCAACGGTACCACCTCCTTCAACCCCGCGTGATGACCATGCCCGGAAATCCCGTATCAATCGGCTGTGCGGTGATGCTTTCGCCCGGTGCCGCCGGCGCGCCGGACAGCGGCGTGATCTTGGCGGTGACGCAGACCGCTGCCCTGGCCGGCGGCATGCCCGTCGCCACCGCCGGCAGCATCTGCCAGATGATCAATTCGGTCACCGGGGTGCCCTACCCCCTGACTATTGGCAGCGTGGGCATGAGCAGCGGGGTAACCGTGGCCGGCAACGGACTGGTGCGGCTGGGCGACAAGATCCCCTCGGGCAGCGGCATCCTTACCATCCTTGGGCCGCCTGCGGCGCCGTGGATCACCGATGGGAACGCGCCATGAAACCGCGGGCCGATCTTGATATTCTGATGAAGCGCCTGGGTCGTGATCTGGGCCTGGAGTTTGGCGGCGCCTCGGGCTGGTGGGAAGAAGCCGACCTGGCGGTGTTCCGCCGGCCCGGCCTGCGCGATGTGGCCGTGGTCGAGGACTTGGCGGCCGCGGACCAGTTGCTGGTCAACCGGCTCAAAACCCGGCGCGGCGAACTGAGCGCCCTGGGACACGACAACTACGGCTCGCGCCACCACGAGCTGCTCGGTGAACCCAACACCGAACGCACCCGCTCCATGATCAAGCGCCATGTCTTGGAATGCCTGGGCTACGAGCCGCGCATCGACAAAATTGAATCCTGCACGGTGACGCAGGATGCCAGCCGCCGCGACATGGTGCGTATCGTGGTCACTGTCCGCCTCATCGATCACGACGACCCGCGCAATCTGGTGGTCCCCTTCAGTCTGGAGTCCGGAGCATGACCTACGCCGCCGAGCCCTATGGCGTCTTCGTCGACGACCTGCTCAGCGCCTTGACCGGCGGGGTGGTGCGCGAGGAGTTCAACTATCTGCCTGAGCATGCACCCTTCCGACTCGGACTGGGCGTCGACGTGCTGCCGGCGACGGTGCGCCTGCACGGCCTGCATGACGGCGACTACCAGCGCTTCATGCCCGGAACCGACGTGGAGGTCTCGGCCGAAGGCGTGCTGAGCTGGCGTCTGAATGGCGAGGGCCTGCCCCTGCCCGGCGCCACCATCCCCGATCTGGGCAGCCGCTTCTGGGTCAGCTACGAACGTCGCCCCGGGGTGGTCGCGGCGCCGCGCCTGACCGATCGCAATCCGGGTTCGGTGGTGCGCACCCTGGCGGAATCCTTCGCCCGCGAATACGCCGTGCTGTCGCGTCAGCTGGAAGCGGTCTATGAGGCCGCGTTCCTCGACACTGCGAGCGGTCGTGATCTGGATCAGGTGGCGGCCTTGGTGGGCATGCCCCGCCGCACCCGTGCCGCTGCCAGCGGCGACGTGGTGTTCAGCCGCAGCACGCCCGCACCGGCAGACATCATCATCCCGGCAGGTGCGCGTATCAGTTCGTCCGACGTGCCGCCCGTCACCGTCGAGACCACTGCCGAGCGTACCCTGCGCGCCGGATCCCTGTCGGTGGCGGTGCCGGTGAGTGCGTTGGTCGACGGGCCCAAGGGCGCGGCCCGGTCCGGTACCCTGTCGGTCATCCATCGGCCCATCCTTGGCATCGCTGCGGCAATCAATCCCCAGGACCTGGGCTTTGCTGGCGCCGTCGAAGAGGACGAGGCGCTGCGGCGACGCGTCTCCCGCGCGCTTGAGACCGGCGGAGCCGCCACCACTGGGGCCATCGTCGGGGCGCTCACCAGCATCGCCGGCATCAGAGCCCAGGATGTGCTGGTGGATGAGGACCACGTCGCCGCCCCTGGCACCATCACCATCACCATCGCGGCCGACCTGGATGTGGATCACGCGCGTGCGGCCCTTGAAGCCATCCATCGGGTGCGGCCGGCGGGCGTGCGGGTGGTGCACAATCTCGTAGTCCCGGAAGCGGCGGCTATTGGCGTCGGGCCCGGTGCGGGCATGGATCCGAGCGAAATCAGTCCCGCGCCCTCGACCGTCGGCGAGGACGTCTGGTACGACCTGGGGATGAAGATCGTAGTCACGCCGGCTGGCGCCAATCTTGATGCGGCGCAAAAGCAGGTCTTGGACACCGTGGTGCGAACTGCGCTGGATGCGGCAGTGGATGAACTCGGAATCGGCGAGGTGGTGGTCTACAATCGCCTGGTCGCGGCAGTGATGGCGGTGGACGGCGTACAGGACGTCTCGTTTGAGCTCTTCCCGTGGAGCGCCGGCATGGCCGATCTCCTGCGTCGGGGACGCACCAACCTGATGACGCCGGGGACGCGGCGACCACGGCTGGCGGCTGACGGGATCGAATTGCTGATGCGTGGGGCGCTGGTGGCCCTGGACCTGGAAATAAAGGTCACGCGCAAGGGCCTCTACGCTGCCCGGGAAGCCGGCGCAGAACTGGGTCGTATCCGCGTGGATCTGCTGTCGCGCCTGGGCACCGCGCTGGCCGGCATGGCTGCCGACATCACGCCGGCCTCGCTGAAGGGTCTGCTGCCACCGCAGGAAGATTACGAGGTCGCGACCATCGGCTATCGCGCCGAGTTCATGGATGAAGGCCTCAAGACCATCGCCCAGGACCTGACCATCACGCTGGATGCGAGCCAGCAGCCGTGGATCCGCAGTCTGGGCACCACCGAGGACACGGTGAGCGCATGAGCCTGAGCGCCCGCGCCCGCACTGTACTGTCACGCTTCCCGCGCCATCTGGCGTTGGACGCGCCGGGCACGCTGTTCAGTGCGGTGGTAGAGGGCCTGGCCGGGCATCTTGATCACGTCACCGGCGACCTGGGCCGGGTACGGTCGGCCCATCGCCTGGGTCAGGTCGCAGAACAGGCTGATCTGCTGATGTTGGCGGCCCTGCACGGCATCCGTCCGGTGTTGCTTGAACCCTGCATGCGTCGCCTCGCGGCGGCCTCTGCCCTGGCGCACGGCCTGCTGGGCGATGCGGACGCACGGGATGCTGCTGTCGCGGCTCTGCCAGATATTCTCGGGCAAGCTGCCGGAGTCTGGGCCGCCATCGGCAGCGAGACCGCTGAACAGGTGGTCGCGCGCATGGCCGAGGCCATCACGGCGCTGGGCCGCAATGCCGGGACTATTGAGCGGCAACGGGGCGTGGTGGTCGACCTGATCGCGGTCCACCGCTCTGGAAATGGAAGTCCCGGCGCTCTGTTGCGCGGCGCCGCAGCCTTGCTGGCCCTGAAACCGGGCCGCCAGCGGCGCTCTCGCGATGACTACTGGCATGTACTCGACACCGAGGATCGCCTGCGACCGGTAGGCGCGCCCACGCCGCGCACCGACCTGCTTGCCCTGGAAGAGAATCCTGAAAAGGATGTGGTCCTCGAACCCGTGCCCCGTTCGCACCGGCAGCACTTCACCATCGCGCGCTTGGGGTTCGGCCCTGTGCCGGTCGACATCCTGGTGAAGGCCAAAGAGGACCGCTGCATGTGGCCGATGGTGGTGGATGTGAATGCGGGCCGGGCCCTGGTCTACGCCAAGGTCCTGACCGCCGGCCAAGAGGTGCTGTTCCGCTCGTCCGGCATCGTCGAACTGGACGGTGTCGAGGCCGGTAATCTGGCCTTCGCCATCGACGGTGGCGTGTTCGCCGATGTCGACTATGACGCCACCGGAATCGATTTCGTCTTCGCCGATGCGGCGGATCCCACTGCCTACGCGGACCGGGCCGCGCTCTTTGGCGTATGCCGCCCGGTGGCCTCGGCCCTCGATGGTTCCCTGCCCCACGCCGGTGGTTTGACCCCGCCGATCTCGCTGCGCGTCGGCACCACCAACTTCAGATTCTTCGTCCGCGAAGCCTGCTTCGGTACCGAATCAGCTGGTGTCGACGTTGCGGCGATTCCTCTTTTCGCGGCCGGCATCTTCAATGGCTCCCTGGCCGCTGATGCGGCCGACGCCCCGGCCGCCGACGTGGGCTTCGCCTGGCGCGAGCGCCAGCCTTATCGCTGCACCCTATGGCTGCCCATGCGCTTTTCCCACCTGGATGGGGATGGCCAGATCGAGATCCGCGAGCGAGTCCGCCTCGCCCTCGACCGTGTGCGGCCAGCCGGCGTGTACCTTGCCGTCGAGTATGCCGATGATCGCTGGACCCTGGGTGATGGCGTGCTGCGCGACGCCGACAGCGCCGAACCAGATGGTCTGATCATCCACGGCACCCGCCTCTCCCTCCCCGAACCCGTTCCCGTCTGAACTCCTTCTCAGGACCGCCCCCATGCCTTTGACCAAGCCGGCCCTCGCCACCGCCGATCCCGGACGCCCCATCACCGCCCAGGCGTGGAACGCCATCACGGCCGCCATCAATGGGCTCTATGACGCCGTCAACGCCCTGGGCGGCAACGCCGTGGCGGTGGAGGTCACCGCCGGCGGCGCGGCCCGTGCCGACGCCCGCGTGGTCGCCGTGCCCGCAGCAGGTGGCCGTCCGATCCCTGCCATCGCGCCGTTCCCTGGCCAAGTGAAGCACCAACTGTCGGGCCTGACCGACGGCACCTGGTCGCTGAAGGTCAGTGCGCCCGGCTGTGCCGATGCCAGCGTCGACATCACCGTGCCGGCGGCGACCCAGGCCACCGTTTCGCTGACCGTGAATCAGCAGGTCATGCCGGACCTCTTTGGCCGCACCCTGACCCAGGCCCTGGCCGCTTTGGGCGCCAAGACCCTGACTATCGACAGCATCTTTGACGCCAGCGGCGAGGCGGTACCCAAGCTCAACCCCCCGGCCCAGTTCCAGAACGCCGTGGTGTTGTGGCAGCATCCTGCGCCCGCGGCCTACGCCTTGGCCAATACCGCCCAGGTCCGTCTGGTGGTCAGCGCCGAGTTGCAGCCAGCGGCGGTCACGGTGCCCAACCTGACCGGTTTGACCTTGGCCGAAGCGACGGCCGCCCTGACCAAGGCTGGCCTGAAAATTGGCACCACCACCATCACCAAGTGACGCTGAGCGTCGCCTGAACCAAGGATTTTGACCATGCCAAACTTCACTGCCTTCTACGAGCCTAATCGCTTCGATGCCAAGCGCGTCGTCCGGAACGATGGTCCCGTCGCCGAGGTGAACATCAAAGAGGGCAGCGTCGGCACCATCGAGACGATCTACAGCTCGCCACGCGTACTGTCGCAGACGCCCAAGGCGGGCACTCAGTTGGCCCGCGGCGCCACCGTGAACCTCGTCCTGGCCAATGGCCGGACCATCCCCTCGGGCGCGGTGACTGGCGGCTACAATAAGTGGCAGGCCGACAATCTGGGCAAAGTCTATGACGATTACGTCAAGGATGACGAGGTGATGAGCAATCTGGTGGCCAAGTACGCAGAGAATATGACGCTCTCCGACGCGGAGCGGACCCAGGCCCTGCAAAAGCTGGGCAGCAAAAACGTTACGATCGGCGCCACCCCCGGTGACGACCTGGACAGCGTGATGGTCGCGTTGGGTGCCGCCAAGGCCTTCAACGGCCTGGCGGGCTGACATGCCCGCCGAGGTGCCAGGGATGGACATGGGCTGGGGCGTGGTGCAGACCACGAGCTACCCCATGACATTCTTCATGACGTTGATGACCTTCGAGGGCGATGTGGAGACCACCAAGGTCACCACCATCCCTGCCGATGCGATCATCACCGAGGCCACCGCCACGATCACGGTGAAGGAAGCCGGGGTCATCGCCGCCGGCAAGGTGGCCCAGGTTCGCAATGGCGAGAACTCCACGGTGGTGGTTTTGGATTTCGGCGCCTTGCGCACGGTCTCGTCGCTCAGCCTGCCCAGTGGCAAGACGCTGGTCTCGCTGCGGCGCTGGGCCGGTACCGGCTTCACCTCTGTGTATCTGACGGCCGCCCAGTTGGCTGGCAGTTCCATCTCCTTCGCCGAAGTACAGTCAGAGCGGCTGGAGCTGACCTTCAGCACGGCGGTCGCGGCCGCCGTGGCCAGTACCGCTCTGGACGTGACCATGCCGGGGGTCCCGACCGACCTGAGCCTTGAGATCGCCGGGGTGCGTGCTTGGTCCCGGCCCGGCCCAGTGAAGCTGAGCAGCGCCGCCACACCTGAAGCTACCTTTACCGTGCCGGTGATCGCCGAACTACAGGCGGCGCTGGCCCGGGGCGCCAACCCCGCCGTGACGCTGCGCACCGGTACGCCGTGCAGCCAGGGTCTGAGCCTGAGCATTGCGTACATCCGTGTTCATGCGGTGGCGCTGCCCCCGGCCGGGCTGGTGGTCGGTGGGGAAAGCGAAGCTGAGGTCGAGGCGAGCCTGCCGCTGCCAGCCGCGTCCTCGACGTGGGAAGTGGTCCGCATTGAACTGACCGTGGCGGGGCGCATGCCCGCCTGGCGCGCGTGGCCCTTGCCGGACCCGCTGGTGAACGGCGCGGCCCGACTGGTCATCGATCCTGCTCATAGTTATGCGGCCCGCCTGCCGGCGTCCTGGCTGGCTCCACTGGGCGAATTGCTCGCCATCCGTCTGCCCCTGGTTCTTCCCCCGGGCTTCTTGGGAGCCGAACTCGCCGCGGTGTTGCATCAGGGCACTTTGGATCTACCCATCGCACCGGTCCCGTCCGCCCGCTTCAAACCCACCCCCATCGCGGCGGATCCGGTCGGCGGCGAACGCTGGGTCGAACTGCAACTCGCCAAACCCGTGAAGATCCCCCCGGGTGCGACCTGGTGGGTCGAGATCACCGCCACCCGCGGCGCCTGCGATTGGCCCATGAGCCAGGTCACCAGCGATGCGTTGCCCGACGCGATCCGCCTGCGGCGCAGCTTGCCTGGTCCGCCCTTCCGGCCCCTGCACGTCGCCGCCCGGCTTGGTCCCGACGCCATCGTCCCCGCCGGACGGCTGCGCATCCTGGGAACTCCGCGCAGCGATGATCTGCGCCCCGCCGTGGTGCCCCTGCTGCATGGATCAAGCGCGCCCCAGGTGGCGCCCGGATTCACCCCCGCACCAGCCAGCGGTGTGGTGACCCTGACCCCCGCCATATCTGCCACTGCGGCCCGGGGCGAGATCGCAGGCGGCGCCCTGCGTCTGCGACTGCGCCTGCACAGCGCCGGCCAAGTCACCATTTCCGCTGCCACCGTCTACTACCGCACCCCATGATCACCGACGCCCGCACCAATTTCCGTGACGGCCTGCGTGTGACGCCGGCCCACCTTACCCACCTCCAGCAAACTCTGGCAGAGGCAGTAGTCGACCTGCGCACCGCCTTGGGGCTGGGCCGCATTGCCTGGGGACTACGGCTGAGCGTGGTGGCGGGCACGGCGACCCTTGCACCTGGCGTCATTTTTGCGGCCACCGGCGTCCGCCTCGGGGTCACGACGGCGGTGCCCCTGGTCCTGCCTGCTGGTGATGGCACCTGGCGCGTGGTGGTGGCGGGCAGCAATACCGACGAGCCGACCCTGCGCATTGATGATCAACCCACCCTGGTGCGCACGCAGACCGTCGTGGTGGTGCAGGCCATGGACATGGCGGTGTTGGATGATGCCTTGGGCGTCGGCACGGTGACGCGCACTGGTGCCACCATCACGGTCGCCCAGGACCCGGCCTTGTGGCTGGTGCCCGCCGCCCACGGACACAGCGGCAATTTTTATCAGGACAGCGCCGGACGCTGGCGTTTCGATGGAGCCGGTGGCGCCATGGGGCCGGCGGGTCCGGCCGGTGCCGATGGCGCTGCGGGAGCACCGGGCCCAGCTGGCGCTGACGGCGTTGACGGTGCTGCCGGCCCGCAGGGTCCCGCAGGCGCTGATGGCGCCGCCGGACCCCAAGGCCCGGCCGGTGCCGATGGCGCTGCGGGAGCACCGGGCCCCGTTGGCCCTGACGGTGTCGCCGGCCCGCAAGGTCTCGCAGGCGCTGATGGCGCCGCCGGACTGCAAGGCCCGGCCGGTGCCGATGGCGCTGCGGGACCACTAGGGCCAGTCGGAGCAAATGGTGTTGCTGGTCCACCGGGGCAGTCTGGGTCCCCAGGCATGCCCGGTGCAATCGGTGCTGACGGCCAGCCAGGCGCGAAAGGAGACAAGGGTGACACCGGCGATGCCGGGGCCGTTGGCCAGCCAGGTGCCAAGGGCGACAAAGGCGATGTCGGTGCGGCCGGGCCCAACGGCCAGGCGGGTCCCAAGGGTGACCAGGGCAATACCGGTACTACCGGACAGCCGGGAGCCAAAGGCGACAAAGGCGATGCCGGTGCCGCTGGACAGCCAGGAGCCAAGGGCGCCGATGGTGCCTCCGGGGCCCAAGGTCCGGCCGGCCCGGGCTTCGAGGCTAAACTGACCCGACTGGTGAAGCTGGCGCCGGCAGAAAGCCCCATCGCTGGCGCGGCGATCATCGCCACCTTCCAGCAGGGCGGTTTGCTGGCCTCTTTCTCGGCGCCTCTCGATCCAGCTGCAGTCAAGGCGGAGGGCACGGCGCTGGTCGAGGCCTGGGCGGTCGGTCGGGATGGGGTTGGTCGGATGGTCACCGGCATGGCCGATGTGGTCCAGCAACGCACCCTGCGCTGGCGCTGTGATGCGGCCGGGGCTGCGGTCCTGAAAGCGACCTTGAGCCAGGGCATCGGCGCCCTGCTGATCCGGGTTGATGGCGAGCGTCTGCGGGATGTGGACCAGCGCCCGGTCTGCTGCGTGCTGCTGGCCCTGGCCTTCCCCACGCTGGTCCTGCCGCCGGGCGGCCAGCTCCATCTTCAATTCCCCGTGGGAGGTTAGCCATGCCTGATGATCTCAATGATAGCGAAGCCAGCGGGGCGGAGCAGCGCCTGTTATGGTTCATGAACCAGCGTAACCGGGTCACCACGGTCAAAGATCCCAACAAGGACGTCGAGGACGAATTGCCGCCCGAGGTTCCCGTCGATCCCGGGGCGCTGCCCACCGATGCTCCGCCGCCCCTCTCCGACCTGATGCGCGAATACCGTCAGCGTCTGCAAGACGCCGCCGACGGCGGCTGAGTTCCCATGCCCGCCGACCCGCTTCTGCCCGCCCCTGTCCCCGCCGCCTGGACCGCCATCGGTCCTTCGGTGATGCGTAACGGCCAGGCCGTCCTTCGTCCGCCGGTCTCAGGGCGCGTGCCGTCCATCGCTTTGTCCCGGTACGGCGAGGTGATTTACGCCGGTACCAATACTGGCGGCGTGTGGCGTAGCGACGACGCCGGAGTGTCGTGGCGACCGCTCATGGACCCACCTGATGGCGATCCTCTGCGCCTCAGTGGCCGGGCCGACAGCTTGGCGATCGGTGCCGTCGCGATTCATCCCGACCAACCCGACCAGGTCTTCGTGGGTACCGGCGAGGGCTTTAACGGGACCGCCGTGGCCTTCGGTGTCGGCCCGATCGTCTCAAGCGACGGCGGACGCACTTGGACCACTGAGGCCGTCGCCGGCACGGCGCTGCGTAGCCAGGGCTTCTATGCCATCGCCGTCGATCCCACGGACCCGGAACGGGCCATCGGCGCCACCAGCATCGGGCTCTACCGGCGTGGCCTGGTGGGCGTAGTGCAGACCTGGCAGCAGTGCGCCCTGCCGTTTGCCGCCGGGCCCAATCGGGACAACCGGGATGTCAGCAGCGTCGTGTGCGTGCGTGGCGTGTTCTTCGCGGCGGTGCGCAATGGGGGTCCTGGCCTGCCGGCGAGCATCCTCCGTTCGAACGATACCGGCATCACTTGGACGGTGGTGGGTCAGATCGCCGCCGCCGCATTTCCCGCCGGAAATGGTCGGATCACCCTGGCGGTCCACCCCGAACGCATCGACGTGGTGTATGCGGTGCGCGCCAATGGCGACATCTGGCGTATCCGCATTAACGCCGCCGGCACTGGCCGCTGGCGGCAGGTGGCGTGGACACCGGTGCCCGCTGGCCTGGGCGCATTCGTCGGCGACCAGGGCTGGTACGACCTTGCTATGGTCGTTGATCCCGGCGATGTGGACACCCTCTACTGCGGCGGCTCAACGGTTTCGGTGGACGTGGGCAATGTGGTCAGGATCGGCGAGACCGCGACCTCGGTGTGGTCATCTTCGATCTGGCGGCTACGGGTGCGGCCGCAGGGCAACGCCTTCCGCGCGCAGCCGACCTTCATCGGTCACAATGTGCATGCCGACGTGCACACCCTGGTGTTCCCGCGCGGCGTGCCCAACCAGCTTTGGGTCGGCTGCGACGGTGGCGTCTTCGTCACTGACACCGCCCAGGGCCCCCTGCCGGTGTTCCGCAGCCTCAACAGCGGCCTGGCCACCACTCTGGTCGGCCGTTTGGCCCAGCATCCCACCCAACCAGCGGTGCTGTTCGCCGCCACCCAGGACAATGGCGGCCAGCGCACGGTGGGCGATGAGGCCTGGTCGCTGACCACGGAAGGCGATGCAGGTGCCTGCGTGGTGGATTGGAACAATCCCTATCGCGTGCTGATGACCTACACTAGGTCCACCATTCTGCGCTGTACGGACGGCGGCAACGGGATTCCGAGCTGGCAT
>JBBQTJ010000001.1:0-37013 GCA_038213315.1 Planctomycetota bacterium | reverse complement strand
CTGGAAAGCGGCTTGCTGGCGCGGCTCCCGGCGTGGCGTTTCTGGCAGGTGCGCTTGTACGTGCTGGTGGATACCGGGCTGTGCGCCGACCCCGTGGCGGTGGCGGCCGCGGCGGTGCGCGGCGGTGCGGGCGCCGTGCAGTTGCGCGCCAAGGGTCTGTCGGTGCGCGCCTATCGCGAGCTGGCCGCGCGCATGCAGGAGGCGGTGCGCGGCGTCGGCGGCCTGTTCGTGGTCAATGATCATGTCGCCGTGGCCCGCGCCCTGGCGGCAGACGGTTGCCATGTCGGGCAGGATGATCTGTCGCTGGCGGATGCCCGCGCCGTGGTCGGACCCTGCTGCGCCCTGGGGGCAAGCTGCCATACCCGCGACCAATTGCTGAGCGCCCAGGCTGAAGGCGCCGATGTCTGCGGCCTGGGTCCGATGTTCGCGACCACCACCAAGCCCCACGAGCCGGAACGCGGACCGGCCTTGCTGGAGGAAGTGCAGGCAGACCTGCGCCTCCCCAGCTTCGCCATCGGTGGCCTTGACCTGGAACGGGTCCGGGCGCTGCGCCCGCGCCTGCCCCACGGCATCGCGGTGGCCGGTGCGCTCTGCCGCGCCGCCGATCCGGAACGCGCGGCGGCGGCCTTCGTCGAGGCCCTGGCATGACGGTCGGCGAGATCTCCATCCCCCCGAGCGCAGCTGCGGAAACTCCGCACTCCGCACTTGGCACTACCCACTCGCCGCGCACCTGGCCCCGCCTGTTGCTGGTCGAACTCCTGCAACTGCCGCCCCTCGGTCTGGCCCTGGTCGGGGAGTGGCCCTGGGCCCTGTGGACCGCCGCACTGATCGGCTCTGCCATCTGCAGCGCCGGCACCGACAGCGGCTGGCGCTGGCGCAATCGGCTGCTGCTGGCGCAAGCGATCCTGTGGCTGACCGCGGCGGCATTGTTTGCTTGATCGGGTTATGGTGATCGGGTTATGGTTGATGGGGTATGGGTTATGGTGAACGGGTTATGGTGAACGGGTTATGGTTGATGGGGTATGGGTTATGGTGGGGACAGCCCCGCCCACCTCCCACCGCACCTTGATTGCATCCTGTTCGCTCCTGGCCCATGGTGAATACAGCCCCATCCACCATACCCCATAACCCAACCACCATAACCAGGTGAAACCTTGATCCCCATCTCCCTTTCTTATCGCGGCGAGCTGCGCTGCGCGGCCGAACACGGTCCGTCCCACACCACGCTGATCACCGACGCGCCGGTGGATAATCAGGGCAAGGGCGAGTCGTTCAGCCCCACCGATCTGGTCGCCACCGGCCTGGGGACCTGCATGCTGACCATCATGGGCATCGTCGCCCGGCGCGATGGCGTCGCGCTGGAGGGTGCCACTGTCCAGCTCGAAAAGCACATGACTCCTCCGCCCCGGCGCATCGCCCGCGTGGTGATGCACTTCGCCATGCCCGTCGGCATCCCGAGCGAAGCTCGGGCCAAGCTGGAGCATGCGGCCCGCACTTGTCCGGTGGCGTTGTCGATCCATCCCGACATCGCGATCGAGGCGGATTTCTCCTGGGGCTGATCGGGATCAGCCGCGGCCGCCCAGGCGGCCGCGCAGGAATGCGTCGAAGGGCAGGGGGATGGCGTCCGCTTCGGCCGCGGCGGCCTGCGTTTCGAGCGGCCGCAGGTAACGGGGCAGGGGCAGCAGGGGCACCACCACGGTGGTGAAGGCGCTGCTGCGCTGACCCGCGCTGTCGACCGCGGTGACCTGGATCAGGTAGACCCGACCGTTTCCGCGGAGGTCGAGCTCGGCGCGTAGGCGTAGGCCGATGACCGCGCCGGTGGCGGAGCGCACCAGCTGGGCATCAGGCGAGAGCCCCGGGAGGACGCCGGTGGGCTCGTCCTGGGTGACCGCGACCTCAATGCGCGCGATCCCAAGATCGTCGCTGGCCGCCCAGGTCAGGCCCACATCGACGAACTGAAAGAGGGGCGGCCACAGTACGTCACGCTGCACCGCGCAGGTGATGGTGGGCGGCAGATCCACCGGCGCCTGGATGGTGACGGTGAACAGCACCGCAGCGCTGGTGTCATCGCCGCCATGCGCCGTGCCACCATTGTCCATCAGCAGTACCGTCACCTGGCTGCTGCCCGCCACGCCCGTGGGAACGAACGAGAGCACGCCTGCAGCGTTGATGGCGGGCGGTTGGACGAAGAGTCCGGGCTGGGTGGTGCTGACCTGGAAGGACAGGCCCTGGCCCGCCTCATTGGCGGGTCCGGCACTGATCTGCGTGGCCCAGGGCTGGCTGAGCGGGCTGCTGGCGCTGACCGTCACATCGCCACCGGCCTGAAAGCTGGGGGCGTCGTTCACGGGGATGATCTCCAGCAGGAAAGCATCCATGGCGCTGCGCAGCCCGTCGGTGGCGGTAGCTTGGACCTGCACCATGCCGAAGGCATCGGCGACGGGCGTGATGGCGAGCTCGCGCAGGGCTCCGCTGCCGCTGAGCACTAGTCCGCTGTCGCTCACGAGCAGCTGGTCCGATGAGGTCGCGCTGACCGTGACGGGCGGAGCCACGCCCGCATCGGGGTCGATGAGGGTCACGGGAATGATGGTCCCGGCCTGGTCCTCCAGGATGCTGGTGGCGATGAGGCCAGATGCGATGCTCAGAGGGGCGACCAGCTGCAGGCGGGCGACAATGGGATCATGGTCGCTGACCTGATCGGCGAACTCGGCGTTGACATGGACCACGTCGACCTGGGCGCCACCCAGCAAGCGGCCGCTGACCAGGATGTGGTCAAGGGACTGGGAGTTTCCGTCAAAGACGTAGTCGTAGCGCTCGCCCTCGGGTAGCAGATCGATAAGATTGTGGAGCTCATCGGACCCGCGCAGGATGGACAGCGTCTGCGAGAACTCGAAGTCGTTGAAGTCGCCCGCCACCACCACGTTGGCCAGGGGGTCGACGGCGAGCAGGTTGCTGACGAAGTCGTTGAGGATCTGCGCCTGCTGGTGGCGTTGGACCTCCGAGCTGCGCACCGGCGGCTGCCAGCGACCGAACAGCGGGTCGTCCCCGCCCTTCGAGTTGAAGTGGTTGGAGACCACGAACAGGGTGCGACCCTGGAAGGTGAACTCGCCAGCCACGGGCTTGCGGCTGCTGGTGAAGGCGCTGTTGGTCGGATCAATGCGCCCCGGGCTGAGCGCGAGCTGAGGGCCGGCCAGCACGGCGTTGGCGGCGGTGGCGCTGGGCGTACCGCGATCGACGAAGGCCACCCCGCGATCGGTGCGGAAGAGGAAGCCTTGGCGGATGTTACCGCCGGGTTGACCGCCATCCTGATTATTGGTGGGTGCAATGTCGCGGTACTGGTAGGACGCTCCGCCCGGCTGGGCAGCGATGGCGGCGATCAGGTCGCCCCAGGTCTGGCTGGCGGACACCACGCCGTTGTTGGTGGCGCCGGTGTTGTCCTGGATCTCCTCGACGCAGATGATGTCGGGATTGAGGAGGTGGCCGACGATGACCGCGGCATGAGCGGCGAAGGTGCCGTCCGATGGATCGAGGTTCTCGACGTTGTAGGTGGCCACGGTCAGGTGGGTGGCATCGCCGGACAGAGCGGTGGTCTCCCGGACCAGGACGTTATCCGTGACCGACGGAACAGCGGTGAGCAGGAGCTTGAAGTTGCCGAACGAGTAATCGAGCACCCCGCGAAGCACGGGGAAGCCGTCGCCAACATCGAGGGTTTCGGGCAGGCCCGGGCTGACGACCAGGGTGTCGCTCAGGAACACCCGTTCCGGATTGGCATCGCCGGTGGTGAGCAGGATGCCGCCACGCGGGGTACGCGTTGCGGCGCCCACACCGCCACTGGGCAGAACGGTGATTTCGCGATTGAGGCTGGCACCGCTGCCGAAGGCGCGGATGGGCCCGGTGGCGACGGCATCGTCGATGCGCAGGCGCATGCCTTCCAGGCTCTCATAGAAGTCGATGCCGTCTTGAGCGGGATCGAATACGCCGCCAATCTCGACGCTGCCGGCGGCATCATCTTCGATGACCGTGCCGGGGGCCTGGCGGCCACCGGGGCCAAGCAGGGTCTCGGGGAGGGGATTGCCGGACGACAGGACGAGGATGAGGGGCGAGGTCAGTTCGGTGGTGGTCAGGTTGTCGCTGCCGCCCGAGCCGCCCGGCCGGAACTCGGTGACCGTGCCCGCCACCGCCACGGCGTCGCCGACCATGACGGTCGGGGCCGAGCCGGTGAAGACGAAGAGGCCTTCCGAGGTCGCGGGATCGGCGTCAGGGGCGCTGTCCTCGAACCAGAAGCCGTTGCTGCGCACCGCGGTGACGATGCCGGGCACCGACGCGACCGACGCGCCTTCCAGCGGAGAACGGTGGGCCGCACCCTGGATGTCATGAATGCGCGCCTGGATGCCGCCCAGGGCCACCAGGTCGCTGCGGAATTTGCGGTGGCGCACTTCGGGCAGGGACTTGGCCTCGATGCCATCGCCGTACCAATCGCGGCTGCCGTTGTCGCTGAGGATCTGGATGGTGGTGCTGGCCGCCGCGAGCGAGCCCGCCGGCAGGCCGACGATGGCTTCGGGATTCAGGCCGGTGAGGTCGGCCGACCGCTGCTGGGGCAGATGTCCGGGCTGACCGTCCCAGGTGAAGAGGCGGAAGCCGAGCACGGGGTTGTCATCCACCGGTCCGGCGACGATGAGATAGGTGCCAGCGTCGTTGCGCGCCAGGTCGCGGATGCCGCGTCCGCCCAGGTCGAGTTCGATCGGCGCGCCCAGCACCGCGCTACCCGCGATGCCGCCGCTGGTGCCGGAGGCGCCGCCGCTGACCGCCAGGCTGGCGAAGTTGAGTACCGGCACGATCAAGGCGCGGGTGCGCGCACCGGGCACGGCGAGCGGGGCGCGGAAGGCGACATAGGCCGCATCGCTGCTGCCGGGTGCCATGGCCAAGCCTTCGATGTTGAAACCGTTGGCAAACGGCGATTCAGGAATGACTCCGGCCGCAGCGCTGGCCGCGAGGCCGAAGTGATTCGCCCCAAGACCGTGGGCATTGCCCTGGTCCCAGGCGATCAGATCGGCCTTCAAATGGTCATAGCGCCCGGCGAAGCTGAGGGTGGTCGCCGCGCCAGTGCCGGCGAGGTCGGTAGCGAAGAGGCGCGAGCGGTTGGGCCGGGACGAGCCGCCCGAGGAGTTGCTGCCCGAGCCCAGCCAGAAGATGCGGTTGCCGACCCGGGTGGCAGCCTCGATGTCGACCTCACGGGGGAGGCCGCCACTAGCGTTGAGGAGCTGAAGCGGCGCGACGTTCACGCCGGTCGAGAAGTTGGTCTCGGCGACCGGCAGGCCCGAGGTCGTACGGGGGAACACGCGCAGTACCTGGTCCTCGTCGATGCCCACGACCATGAATGCAGCGTCGATCGCCACCGCAGCCGAGGCATCGGCGCCGCTGGCATGGAAGCGGGTGCTGGACACGCCACCGGCCGAGGCCGCATAGTTCAGCGTGGTGTCAGCGAAGCCGCCCTGGGGGTCGGTGACGCGGATGGTCAGGGTGGCATAGCCGATGCCGGCGGGGACCACCGCCACCGAGGCGCTGCCGTCGCCGGCGTTGACCACCGTGGCGTTGGCCAGCGGAGCAACCACCGGGTTGCTGGTGGCGATCACCGCCAGGGCCAGGGTTGCTGCTGGGGACTCTGCGTCGCCAACGTTGAAGGTCGCAGTGGGATTGGTGGGATCGCCCAGCGCGTTGGCCAGGGCGGGGATGGACGATATCATCGGCGGGGTGTTGGTGCCCACGTCGTTGTCGCTGATGGTCACCGCCACGGTGGGCAGCGACAGGGTGGCGTAGCTGGCCGGGCCGCTTGCTACCGCATGGGCCACCATGCCGTTATGCAGGCCTTCCACCGTGCTGTCATCGACGGGGGTGACATCGATAGTCTGGGCAATGGTGCTGGTGAAGGCGCGGGTCACGCTGACCCCCGGGCCCGCGCCAAGGTCAAGCTGCCCATCCGGGCTCAGCACGATGGTGACCGTCGATTCGGGGATGGTGGTCAGGCTGATGGCATAGGTGGGCGGTGGCCCGCCTTCGGCCGCAGCGAGGGCCAACGGGGTGATCTGCACTGCCGGGGCAACCACTGGTGCGCTGGCGCTGGGGGCCAGTGCGACGCCGCGGAAGGCGGTGTTGGGTGCTGCGCTGGCGATGGGAGTGACCGTACCTGCCAGCATGCCGCCATGACCGCTGGCATCGACCAACGTGCTGAGGGTGCCGCCACCGCTGGAGCCACTACCCCCAGTAGTCACGAATACCGTCACCGTCCCGCCGGCCACCGTCGTGGCGAGTCCACGCGCGGCAGCGGAGGTCGCACTTCCGCTGGGTGTCCACAGGCCGCCGATCAGGGAATACTTTTGCACCGTTCCGGGCGCATCATCTGCGACATAGAGGACATCGGGGCCGGGGATGGCTGGCGACAAGTCGACCAGGGCGAATCCATAGGGGCTACCGGTGAGCGGCACGCCGGGCAGTGTCGCAATGGTCTGGCCCGTGGCGGTGGGCAGGCCGGTGCCAACCGCGCCAATGCGGACGGTGATGCCCGAACTGGTCGACACATACAGTTGGCCGTCGACCACCTGGACCTGGCGCAGGTTGGTGACCGTGCTGCTGAGCTGGGTCGACGTGCTAGCCCCGGCGGCCGCGAAGCGCACCCCACCAGTTCCGCCGGCCAGATAGAGGTCGCTGCCGTCAACGCTGGCTGCGCTGCGCGGGTTGTTGCCCGAGGCGAAATCGGCGAAGCCGGTGCTGGTGTCGACCACGCCATGCTGGTCGATCCGGCCCACCGTGCGGTTGATGGTGCTGCCCGTGGTTCCGGACAGGCCGGTGGTGGGAATGGCGGCGTCATAGCCTGCCAGGATCAGGAACCGGCCGTCGGCGCTGCGCGAGAGCAGCCCCTCGGAGGTGGCCGTGCCGCTGGCGATGAGCCGGCGGTTGGCGCCGCTGAGCGTGGTAGGCAGCGGGATGGACTGGACCAGCGCGCCGCTCGGCGAGTACTCGTCCAGGTAGACCGCAGCCCCGGTATTGGCCAGGGGCGCAATCCCGTCGCCCACCCGATAGACGACCACATTGCCGGCGGTGAAGTCCGCCGCCCCAGCGAACGTGGCAGTGGCGAGCAGCAGCAGCAGGCAGGGGGAGCAGCGCATGGGGCCTCACGGGTCAGGAGATGGTTGGCATCCTGATATCCGCGATCGTGAAGCAGGAGTTAACTTCCTATCAACACTGGACCGGGATCGACGAGTCCGTTCGGCCCGGCCGCTCTTTCAGTCCGCCAGGCGGACCGCCAACCAGTGTGCAGGCCGATCCGACCGCAAGTCCATTACTTGTGGCAGCTGCCTTGGCCGCGCTTCTCGAGATACTTCTGGTGGTAGTCCTCGGCGGGCCAGAAGGTCGCCGCGGGTTCGATGCGGGTGGCAATAGGGCGCGTGAATTTTTTCGCGGCAGTAATGGCAGCGATGGTGTCGGTGGCAGCCTTGGCCTGCTCGGGACTGTGGGGGAAGATGGCGGTGCGGTACTGATCGCCCACGTCCGGGCCCTGACGGTTCATCTGGGTCGGATCGTGCATGGTGAAGAACAGATTCAGCAGGGTCTGATAGCTGACCTTGGCCGGATCGTAGGCGATCTCCAGGGCTTCCGCATGACCGGTGCCGTGGCTGCAGATATCGCGGTAGGTGGGGCGCTCGGTCGCGCCACCGATATAGCCAACCATCGAAGAGAGCACCCCGGGCACCGCATCGAACTCGGTTTGCACGCCCCAGAAGCAACCGGCGGCGAAGGTGGCCTTTTCGATGTTGGCGGGCAGGGCCGAGGTGGTGGCCGACGCGCTGGCGCTGCCCGCGCGGAATTCCAAAGACACCGCATTCACGCAGTGACGCTGGCCGGTGGGCGCCGGGCCATCATCGAAGACGTGGCCAAGATGACCATCGCAGCGCGCGCACACGATCTCGGTGCGGGCCATGCCATGGCTGCGGTCCACATGGGTGAGGACGTGGCCGGGGATTTCCTGAAAGAAGCTGGGCCAGCCAGTGCCGGAATCGAACTTGGCCGCTGAGCTGAACAGATCCAAGCCGCAGCCAGCACAGTAATAGGTGCCGCCGCCATGAGTCTTGGCGGCGGTATAGGCAGCGCAGAAGGGCGCCTCGGTGCCTTTGCGGCGCAGCACTTGGTATTGCTCAGGGGTCAGGCGGGCCTGCCATTGGGCATCGGTGAGGTCAAGTTTGTTGATCATGGGGTCGGACTCCGCAGGGGGTGTCGGGGGGGTGGCCGGGGTGTCCTGGCTGAGCGCAAGGCCGCCAAGGACGATGGCCAGCATCACCAGGAGGACGAGAGGGAGGGGGCGCATGGTGGATGTACGTGCGCCGCAGGTCCGCTGTGGGGAAAATTCCGAAATGTCGACTTGGACCCCATTCGAGCATTCGAGCATTCGAGCATTAAAAAAACCGTCCTGACGCTTGCGCGCCAGGACGGTTGTCTGCGGAACCGCCTGTAAGCCGGGTTCGGTCGAGGACGGCCATTTCTCTCGCCGCCACTGTTGCCAGTGGTGATCATGCGCCCTGTCGCGGATCGTCGGCGCGGGCAGCGCCTCCCCGCATGTCGGGCTTGCTCTGGGTGGGGTTTGCACTGCAGGCTTCCTCACGGTCGCCCCGGTGGGCTCTTACCCCACCTTTTCACCCTTACCTTGACGGCTTGCGCCGTCCTGGCGGTATAGCTTTCTGTTGTACTGTCCCTATCCCCCCGCCACGGGAGACGGCTGCATTTGGCAGCCACCGTGCCCTGTAGAGCCCGGACTTTCCTCGGCTGGCGCCCACCTTGCGGCAGGTACCAGACGCGGCCGTCCAGCGGTGCTGCGCTCAGGGTATGTAGATGGGTGGGCGGACAATGGGCGGTCGCCATGGAGCACCGGGCCGAGCTCCAGCTCGCTTAGGCGGTGGCCCATGTGCCACTCCCTGAGTCAGCCGATCGCGATCCGCTGTTGTCCGGCGGTGGCGACATGATTGCCACCAGCCCAGGTGGGCCAGTTCATGGAATCGCTGCGGTCGAACTGCTGGCCACCAGCGTGAAGGGTACCGCGAGCGGCGGCAGGGGGCGGTCATCCGCGGCGATACGCTGCCGGATGGCGCGCGCCGCCTGGCGTCCCATTTCCGCCATGGGATTGATCGCGCAGGTGAGCGGCAGGCCGCACCGGGTATTGGTCAGGAGGCTGAATGAAGCGATCGAGAAGTCCCGGGGCACACGTCGGCCGAGTCGCTCGACGCCCAGGATCGCCGCTCCGGCTTCATTGGTGTCATAGGTGATGGCGGCCGTGTAATCGCGCAATGCTTTGCCCAACCAGTCGGCCAGGTGGGCAAAAGGGATCGCCCGCTCTGGCAGGATGGGCAAGGCCGGCAGACCGCCGGCCTGCATCCCGGCGCGATAGCCGGCCAAGCGGTCAGCTCGACTGTAATGGCACTCTGGGGTGGTCTTGAGCAGGACGTCGATGTAGGCGATACGCCGATGTCCCAGCGCGAGGAGGTGCTCGGTGAGCAGCCGTCCGCCCTGCTGATCATCGGGGTGGACGCAGTCGGCGTCCTGCTTGGAATTGATCCAGATGGCGGGGATGGCGTGGCGCTGCAGATGCGCTGAAAGCTCACCCGGGATATTGGTCTCGTAATTGATCAGGATGCCGTCTGCAGACAGCTCGCGCAGGGTGCGAGGCAAAAACTCCTCGTCGGCCGCCAAGTGGGTGTCAGCGAAACGCCCGGCAGTCAGGGCGATGCCGGCCTGCTGCAGTTCGTCTTCAATGCCGTGCAGCAGTTCCTGTGGCAGATAGCTGAGGACATGGTCTTGGGACTGCAGCAGCAACACGGTGTCGAAGCGGCCGGTGCGCATGGCGCGCGCGCCGGTGTTGGGCCGGTAGCCCAGACGTTCGGCGGCGGCGACGACCCGTGCGCGCATGGCAGCGGTGATATAGCCTGGCGCGCCAAAGGCTCGGGAGACGGTTTTCTGGCCGACCCCGGCGGCCCGGGCGACGTCAGTCTGGGAGGCTTGATGGATGCGGGCCATTGATGGCTTGGCTTAAGGATGTCCCACCAGGGTCAATGTGAGGCCGAGGGCCGGTGGCTGAGGTGCATCGTCCACGGCGTCTGGCGTGACCATTCAGCCGTCACATTTCGCGCTGATGCCGTTCTTGTGGTACGATTCTAATTCGGCATGCTAGCCGAGGCTAGCTATCACCTTTGCGGTAATTTCAAGGAAGTCTGCGCATGAACGAGCCCCGTCGCCCCGCGCCCATGCCGTCTGAATCTGCGGCGCCACGTCCGCCCGCCGCCCCCGCGTCCCCCGCCGCACCCGCACGGGCTCCTGCCCCCGCTACTACACCAGCGGCCGCGACTGCGGCTCCCCGTCCGGCGCCGGCATCAGCGCCGGCCCCGGCCCCGGCCCCGCGGCCAGCTGCCAGTCCCGCGCCCTCCCGCCCGGCTGCGGGTCCGACGGCCCCGGCCGGCCCGCGCCCGCAGTCCGCTGCGGTCGGCCCCGAGGCCCAGGCCGATCGTGAGGCGGTCACCGCTTTGCAGGCGGGTGTCAAAGCAATCAAGACCGAGCTGGCCAAGGTCATCGTCGGTCAAGAGGAAGTCGTCGAGCAGTTGATGATCGGCATCCTCGCCAAGGGCCACTGCATGCTGGAAGGCGTGCCCGGCTTGGCCAAGACCCTGCTGATTTCGACCTTGGCCAAGGCCTTGGATATGAGTTTCCGGCGGGTGCAATTTACCCCCGACTTGATGCCGTCCGACATCCTTGGCACCGAAGTCCTGCAAGAGGACCCGGTGACCCGCGCGCGTATCTTCCGCTTCATGAAGGGTCCGATTTTCGCCAACATCGTGCTCGCGGACGAAATCAACCGTACCCCGCCCAAGACCCAGGCCGCGCTGCTGGAGGCCATGCAGGAGCGCCGCGTCACCGTGGGCGGCGAGGTCTATCCGCTCGACAAACCGTTCTTCGTGTTGGCCACCCAGAATCCCATCGATCAGGAAGGCACCTATACCCTGCCCGAAGCGCAGCTCGACCGCTTCCTGTTCAAGATCAGCGTCGGCTATCCCGATGCGGCTGAGGAGTTGGAGATCATGCGGCGCGTGGCTAGCCCGGCGATGGGCAAGGCCGAGGGCGCCATCGCCAAGGTCATGACCGGCGCCCAGGTGCTGGCCTGCCAGGAGCTGGTGCTGCGCGTGCCGGTGGCCGATCAGGTGCTGGAATATGCCCGTGCGATCGTGCGGGCCACTCGGCCCAAGGACGAGGATGCGCCGGATTTCATCAAGGAGTGGATCACCTGGGGCGCCGGTCCGCGCGCCTCGATCTCGCTGATCATCGCTGCCAAAGCCCGCGCCGTGCTGCATGGCAACTATCATGTCAGCTGGGAGGACATCGACGCCGTGGCGGCGCCGGTGATGCGCCATCGCATCGCGTGCAGCTACACCGCCCAGGCCGAGAACATCACCACCGAGGATGTCATCCGCAAGGTCCTCAAGACGGTGAAAAAGGGATGAGAGCGCTTCGTCTGGCCGCCCCGTTGGCCGGATCCTGACCCATGTCCTACCTTGATCCCGCCATCCTGTCGAAGATCGGCCGCCTCGACCTGAAGGCGAAATATGTGGTCGAGGGCTTCATCAGCGGCCTGCATCGCAGCCCGTTCAAGGGCTTCAGTGTGGAATTCGCCCAGCATCGCGGTTACGTGCCTGGCGACGATCTAAAACACCTGGACTGGCGCGTCTACGGCAAGTCCGAGCGCTATTATATCAAGCAGTACGAGGCCGAGACCAATCTGACCTGCCATGTGCTGCTCGACGGTTCGACCAGCATGCTGTACCAGGGCACGCGCGCCGCGGCCGGCCTCAGCAAGCTGGAATACGGCAAGGTATCGGCCGCGGCGCTCAGTCATCTGGTGCTGTCGCAAAGCGATGCCGCCGGCCTGACCATGTTCGATGGCGACCTCGCCACGGTGGTCGCGCCCAGCACGCGCAAAGCCCACCTGCTGCGCCTGTGTGCGGTGCTGGAAGAGCACGAGCCGAAAAACAAGACCGCCATCGGCGAAGTCCTGCACACCATCGGCGACCGGGTGCGTCGGCGTGGCGTGGTGATGGTCATCAGCGACCTGCTTGACCAGCCCAAGGACATCCTGGACGGCATGCTGCGGCTGCGCCACCAGGGGCACGAGGTGGTGGCCCTGCACCTGATGGACGACGACGAGTTGGACTTCCCATTCGAGGGCAACATCCAGTTCAAGGGGCTTGAGGGCGGCCGCGAGCTGCGCGTGCACCCGCGCTCGGTGAAGCAGTCTTACCTGGACGAATTGCACAAGCACATGACCGCGCTGGAATCCGGCTGTCGGAAGTGCGGCGTGGACTATGTGCTGCTGCGCACCTCGCAGCCGCCGGATGTGGGCCTAGCCGCCTACCTGGGCATGCGTGAGCGCCTGCGCACCGGGGTCAGGCGATGACCTTCCTGAATGCGCTGCTGCTGGGCTTCACCGCCCTGGGCGCGATCCCGATCATCATCCATCTGCTCAATAAAAGCCGCTTCCGCGTGGTCGAATGGGGCGCGATGGAGTTCTTGCTGGCGACCATGCGGCAGAACAGCCGTCGCTTGCAGTTGCGCGATGTGATCCTGTTGATCCTGCGCACCCTGGCGATCGTGCTGATTGCCCTGGCCCTGGCCCGTCCGGCCTTCGCGCCGGGCAAGCTGTCATTCCTGGGTGGTGCGTCCGCGGTGAATGCCGTGGTGGTGCTGGACCACTCCCGCAGCATGGCCTATGCGGAGGGCGCCGAGTCCCGCTTCGCCATCGCCCAGCGCAAGGCCGCCGAGGTGCTGTCGGCCCTGCCCCAGGGCTCGGCGGTGGGCCTGGTGCTGATGAGCGCCGCGCCGACCACCGTGGTGGCCGAGCCCAACCGGGATCTGGCCTATGTCGCCGACGAGGTGCGCCGCGCCACGGTATCCGACGGCGGCAGCGACGTGCCCGCGGCCTTGACGGCGGCCTGGGCGATCCTCAAGGACCGGCCTGGCCAGCGCGAGATCCACCTAGTCACCGACGTGCAGGCGGTGGGCTGGCCCGCCGCCGACGCGCCGGCCTGGTCCCGCCTGGCCGCTGAGCTGCGCGCCGCCGGCGACACCCGTGTGGTGGTGATCGACACCGGCGGCGGCGGCGACAATGCCGCGGTCACCTCGCTAGCCAGCGACGACGAGTTGGTTTCGACCCAGCAGGAGGTGGTCTTCACCGTCGGCGTGGCTGCCTTCGGTCGGGCGGCCACTGACCTGCCGGTCGAGCTGTGGTCTGATGACGGCCAGGGCGGCGCCCTGCGCAAGGTCGCCAGCCGCTCCATCGACCGCCTTGAGGGCACCACCACCATCGACCTGGCCACCCGTTTCCCGGCCGGCGGCACCTTCAAGGTCGAGGCCCGCATCGCCCCCGACCGCCTGGAGGCCGACGATCGGCGCGCGCTGGTGGTGAAAGTGCAGGAAAAGTCCCGGGTGCTGCTGATCGACGGCGGCGCCCCGGGCTTCGCCGGCGGCGGCGCCTTCATCCGCGCCGCCCTCGCGCCCGGCGTGCAGGATGCCCCCGCCGCGGGCCGGGCCTTGCAGATCGACACGGTCAGCCCGCGCGCGTTGGACGGCCGCACCCTGGACGACTACCAGGCGGTGATCATCAACGACGTCGCCGAGTTGCCACCCGCGGTGGTCGAGGGTCTGAAGTCCTTCGTCGCGCCGGGCCGCGGTCTGGTGATTTTCCCCGGGCCGAACGTCAAGGGCGACACCTGGACGCGCACCCTCTACGAACAGGGTGGTCTGCTGCCCGCCCAGCTGCCGGGCAGCCCCGAGGACCTGCCCGGCACCCCCGCCGACCCGGGCCTGGGTTTCAGCACCGCCGAGCTGGTCCATCCAGTGGTCAGCTTCTTCGCCCCGCGTGAGCGCCAGCCCTTCCTGGCGACGCCGCGTCTACGCCGTGCCTTCCCGCTTGAGATGCCCGCGCCCGCGCCCGGTGAGGCGCCGCTCGCGACCGTGGTGGCGCGCCTGGCGGATGGCCGGCCGATCATTGCCGAGCGCCGCATCGGGCGCGGCACTGTGCTGTTGTTCGGCGCCGCTGCCGACCGCAGCTGGTCCGACCTGCCCCTGCGCCCGGCCTTTGTGATGCTGGTGCGCCGCGCCGTACAGCAGGCCGCCCTGGGTGGCGGCGAGCGGCGCAACCTGGGCGTGCACGACCGCTTGGTGGGCGTGCTGCCCGCCCGCGCCGCCGGCGAGCAGGTGCGGGTCGATGATCCCCGGGGCGGCACTGCGCGCATGGCCGCCACCCTGACCCCGGCGGGCGATGCCGCCGTGGTCGAGGTGCCCGACACGGCCTTTGCCGGCTTCTGGACCCTGACCAGCCAGGCGGGCCGGCAGATCTTTGCCCTCAGCGGTCCGGGCGACGAATCCGACCTCACCGCCATCGATCTCCGCGAACTGCTCCGCCAGCAGCCCGACCTGCCACTGGCCATGGTCGGCGCCGCCGACAGCGTAGCGGCCGGCCTACAGGAGGTGCGCCAGGGCAAGGAGCTGTGGCCCTGGCTGCTGGCCATCGCGGTAGCCTGCCTGCTGGCCGAGTCGGTGCTGGCCCTGCGCTGGGCGCCGGCCGAGGCCGGGGTGCGGAGGGCCGCCGCATGACCGCGCTCATCCTCTGGCTGTTGTTCCTGCGCGACGTGGTCGGTCCGGGCGGCACGGTGCACTGGCCGCCGATCCTGCCCCAGGCCTCAACACCCCTGTCGCGCCTGGTCTTCGCTGCGCTCGCGGTGGCGGCGGTGGCGATGGTGTGGCTGTTCTACCGCCGCGAGGCCGCGTGGGTGCCCCTGGGCCGCAAGCGCCTGTTGGCTGGGCTGCGCGCCGGCGCCTTCCTGGTCATCATCTTCATCTGCACCGGCGCCTACTTGGAGGTGACGCGCAGCGAGGACGCCAAGGGCAGCCTGGTGCTGCTGGTCGACCAGAGCTCGTCCATGGCCCTGGTGGACAAGCGCACCGATCCCGCCGACCAGGCGGTGGCCGCGGCCATCACCGGCGAAGACGCGGCCAAGTCCGCTGCCATGACCCGTCACGAGCTGCTGCGCCGGGCCATCGCCAACCCCAGGCTTGATCCCCTGCCCGAGCTGGCCGCGCGCTTCCGCGTCGACCTCGCCACCTTCGGCGCCGCTGGTGGCGTGGCCCAGGCCGAGCTGGCGCCGGTGGACGACCCCGCCGGCGCGTTCGCCAAGCTGCCCGCCGCCGACGAGCCCGCCACCCAGCTGGGTGCGGCCCTGGTCGACGCGGTGCGGCGCAACCGTGGCCGCAAGCTCGATGGCCTGGTGATGTTCACCGACGGCGGCTGGAACCGGGGCGAGGACCCGGTCGAGGCCGCCCGCGCCCTGGGCGTGCCGGTCCATGTGGTTGGCGTCGGCCTGCCCCAGGCCAAGGACCTGGAGATCACCTTCGTCAGCTGCGACGACGTGGTCTTCAAGGGCGACAGCTTCCCGCTGACGGTGCGCATCCGCGCCCGCGGCTACGCCAACCGCAACCTGCGCCTCAAGATCCTGCGCGACGACCAGTCCATCCGCGACGAGGTGGTGGCCCTGGGCGCCGAGGGCGAGGTCCAGCACCAGGTCATCCTGCCCGCCGACCGGGCCGGCGTGTTCGCCTTCGGCGCCGAGGTCGAGACTCTGTCGGACGAGGCCAGCGCCGAGAACAACCGGCGCAGCAAGGCCGGCGTGCGGGTCATCGACCGGCGCATCACCGTGCTGTTGTGCGAGGATTCGCCCCGTTGGGAGTTCCGTGCCCTGCGCGAAGGCCTGGCCGCGGACAAGGCCCGCATCCAGGTGAAGACCTGGATGCGCCAGGCCGATCCCGGCGGGCTCGAGGGCCAGGTCGCCATCTTCCCGCGCAACGCGGACGAGCTGCGCGGCTACGACGTGGTGGTACTGGGCGCGGTCGATGCCGAAGCCTTCACCAAGGCCGACCTGACCCTCCTGGAGACGTGGGTGCGCGAGCAGGGCGGCGGCCTGGTGCTGCTGGCTGGCCACAACGGGATGCCCGACAAGTACCAGGGCACGCCCCTGGAGGACCTGCTGCCGGTCCACTTCGTCCCGCAGCCGCCGACTACGGCCATGGACGAGGCCGCCCGCACCCTGCGCACGCCCTTCCGCGTCGCCCTCACCCCCGAGGGCAAGGCCTGGGCGCCCTTGCGCCTGACCGCCGACGCCGCCGCCAACGACGCGCTCTGGGCCAAGGCCGAGCCGCTGTTCTGGGTCTATCCCGCCACCGGCCTCAAGCCCGGCGCCAGCGCCCTGATGGTGCACAGCGAGCGCAAGGCTGGCGACGGGCCGCTGCCGGTGATGGCGGCGCAGCGCTTCGGCAAAGGCCAGGTGCTGTGGATCGGCAGCGATGAGCTGTGGCGCTGGCGCAAGCAGCCGGGCGCCGCGTACCATCGCCGCCTGTGGGGCCAGATCGTCACCAGCTATGGCCTGGCGCACCTGCTGGGCGCCAACAGCCGGGTGCAGCTCGAGACTGACCGGCCCGAGTACGCGGTGGGCGACAAGGCCCAGATCACCGCTCGCATCGTCGACGCCGCCTTCAACCCCGCGACCGCGCCGTCGGTCACCTGCGTGCTGCGCCGCGACCTGGGTCAAGAGACCGTGGTCCTGACCGCCAAGCCCGATCAGCCCGGCACCTACACCGGCACCTGGACTGCGGCGGCGGTTGGCAGCTGGGCTCTGGGGTTGCAGGACCAGCGCGATGCCGAGGGCCCGGTGGTCAGCGTCGTCGCACCGCGCATCGAGCTGGAGGATCCCGGTCTGCGCGAGTCCCTGCTGCGTGAGGTCGCCAAGGCCTCGGGCGGCAGCTTCACCTACCTGCACGAGCTGCCCAGCCTGGTGCAGCGCCTCACCGTCACCGAGCGGCAGACCGCCCTGCGTCGCGAAGAGCTGACCCTGTGGAACGCGCCCGGCGTGATGATCCTGCTGGCCCTGCTGCTCGGCCTGGAGTGGTTCCTGCGCAAGCGGAGCGACCTGCTATGAGCGCCCGGCCCGCTCTCGACGACGACGAAGAGGTCGTGGTCATGGATGGCGACGACCTGGTCGTCGGCCTGCGCCAGCGCCTGGACGCCCTGCGCGCGCGCCGCCGCACCCTGGGCGTGGCCGCGGGGCTGGGGCGCTGGACGGCCAAGGCCGTGGGCGTGGTGCTGCTGGCGGTGCTGTGCGACTGGCTGGTGATCTGGCCGGTGGTCGAGTCCGCCGGGCTGTCGCGCTTCTTGCGCGTGGTCCTTGACCTGTTGGTGTTGGCCGGGGCGGTGTGGGCGCTGCGCCGCTGGGTGTGGCCGGCCTGGTCCGCCCGGCCCGCCGACCACGAACTGGCGGTGCAGGTCGAGCTGGCCCATCCCCAGCTTGATGCGCGGCTGGTCAGCACCGTGCAGCTGGCCGAGAACCCAAGCGGCTCGCCCGACCTGGTTGCGGCGCTGGCCGAGCAGACTGACGCGGCCTGCGCCGGGCTCGACTTCCGCGCCGTGGTACCGACCCGTCCGGCGCGCACCTTCGTCGCTGCGGGTCTGGGCGCGCTGTTGGGCCTGGCGCTGCTGGCCGCCATCCTTCCGGGCCACGCCCGGGCCGCCGCGTCGCGCCTGCTGCTGCTGGGCGACGCGGGCTATCCCACCGCCACCTGGCTGATCTGGCTGAGCGATGGCGGCCAGGTGCCCAGGGGCGAACCGTTCACCGTCGAACTGGAGGTCGACGCCAGCAGCGTGGTGCCCGCCGAGGCCGGCGTGCTTGTGCGCCTAGCCAGCGGGCGCGTGTCGACCTATCCGGCGCGCCGGGTCGAGGGCGCCGTCGGCCCGCACGGCGGCGTGCTCTACCGGGCGGTGATCGACCGGGTGCTTGAGGACCTGCAGTTCCGCGCGGTGGCCGGCGACGCCCGCTTCCCGGTGTGGCGCAACGTGGCCTGCCTGCAACGCCCCGAGGTCAAGAGCCTGAGCATCACCATCACCCCGCCTGCTTACCTTGGCGTTGCGTCCGCCACCACCAGCATCGGCGACCTATCGGTGGCCGCGGGCAGCACGGTGGTCATCAACGCCACGTTCACCCGCCCAGTGTCCAGCGCTGTGCTGACCCTGCGCCAGGGCTCCGCCACCAGCGCCCCCACCGCCATCCCCCTGGGCGATGACACCCGCACTGGCAAGGCCGGCTTCGTGGTGACGCAGGACGGCCAGTGGAGCCTGACCCTGACCGGTAGCGACGGCACCAATAACCCGGACCCCATCGAGCACACCATCACCGCCATCCCCGACCAGCCGCCGGCGGTGCGCATCACCTTCCCGGCCGCCGACAAGAACGTCACCACCTTCGCCGCCTGGCCGGTGCGCTTCAGCGCCCACGACGACCACGACATCAGCTCGGCCTGGCTCAAGTACCGGGTCCTGGCCGATGACGCCGCGGCGTTGGCCGGCGCCTTCGACCCCGCCGATCCGACCCAGCAGGAGGGGGTTCGCGCCCTGGCGATCAGCAGCGTGGCCCAGGAACGGGGCACCGACCTCGAGAAGGGCGTGACCTTTGACCTGCGCCAGGTCCCTGGCCTAGCCCCGGGACAGAAGGTGGAGTACTGGATCGAGGTGTCCGACAACCGGCAGCCCGCCCCGAATACTGGTCACAGTAGTCGCTACCAGTTCGTTATCGTTGATGCCGGAACCCTTGAGGAGCAGATGGGCAAAGACCGTCAGCGCATCCTGGGAACCCTGACTGACATCAAAGAGCAGCAGGAAGACGCCAAGGCCCGCACCGAGGGCCTGAGGCGCGACCTGGAGCTCCGCAAACCAGCAGCCAAGCCCTGAAAGGGCAACGCCATGCGCCATCCCGTCCCACTCCTGATGATGCTTGCCCTGGCTGGCGTCACCGCCGAGAAACCGGACCTCGACCAGGCCCTACGCGTCGAGGAGAGCGCCCAGAAAGGCATCTCGGGCCTGACCGACAACACCGCTCGGGACCTGTCGGGCATGATCGACGACTACCGCTTCAACCGCATCGGCGTCGATGACCAGCTTAAGACCTTGCACGGCTACAGCGGCGACTTGAACAAAATAAGCGGCAAGGGCGAGGACGGCGAGGACAGCATGTCCCGCATTGCCACCCGTCTTGCCGCCGCCCGCAGCGGCGGCGGTAGCGCCCTGGACGAGATCCGCGCCGCGGTCGCCGGGCAGGACGCCGTCTTGCGCCGTCTGCACGAGCTGTCCACCGCCGCTGAAGGCAACTTCGGC
This sequence comes from Planctomycetota bacterium, assembly GCA_038213315.1. Lineage (GTDB taxonomy): Bacteria > Planctomycetota > UBA11346 > UBA11346 > UBA11346 > JBBQTJ01. Next base: position 17,734 of record JBBQTJ010000001.1, on the reverse strand, counting down.
GCCTTTTCCCGGCGTGGCGACCTGCGCGGCCTGATCAAGGCCCAGCGCCAGCTGCAGAGCGACACTGGTCGCTTGGCCGATGCCACGGCAGGGGCCGACGCCAGTGCCCTGACCCCGGCCCAGCGCGCCGAGAGCGAACGCATCGCCAGTTCCCAGCGTGACCTGGCCAAGAACGTGTCCGTACAGCTCGCCAACCTGGGCAAGGCCGCCGAGGGCATGTCCACTACGGACCCCGAAGCCGCCCAGGCCTTGAAGCGCAGCCTGGCCGCCGTCGATCCTGGCGCAGTGGAAAACCACATGGCCCAGGCAGGCGAGGACATCAGCGGCAATCGCCTGCAATCCGCCCAGGATCACCAGGAGCAGGTCCTGGCCGTTCTCGAAAAGGCCCAGAGCACGGTCGACGCCGCCAGCGCCAAGGCCGGCGCCACCGACAGCATCGCCGCCCTGCAGGCCCGCGCCGCCCAGATCGCCCAGCTCACCCAGGAACAGACCGACCTGCTGGCCGGCGCCAAGATCCTGGACCGGCACAGCACCCAGGCGGAATTCAACAACCTTCAAGCCGGCCAGGCCCAGGTCCGGGCCGGCGCCCAGGACCTAGCCAATGATCCGGTCACCGCCGGATCCTCCCAGCCCCAGATGGGCCAGGCGGCCAAGGCTGCCGGTACTGCCGAAACGGCCCTGGGCGGCATGGAGCAGGACCAGGCCGTCGCCGGCATGGAGCAGACTCTGGCGGCCCTCAAGGCCGCCGGCGCTGCTGCCGAGGCCCAACTCGCCGCCGCCACCGGCATGAGCCCCGAAGCCAGCGCCCTGGCCGCCCAGCTCGCCGCCGTCAGCGGGATGGCCGCCGCTCAGCAGGCCCTGATGCAGCAGACCGCGACCATGGCTGACGCCGGGCAGCCAGCCGGTGAGTCAGCCGGACAGCCAGCCGGTGAGTCAGCCGGACAGCCGGCCGGTGAGTCAGCCGGACAGCCGGCCGGTGAGTCAGCCGGACAGCCAGCCGGTGAGTCAGCCGGACAGCCGGCCGGTGAGTCAGCCGGACAGCCGGCCGGTGAGTCAGCCGGACAGCCGGCCGGTCAGCTTGCCCAGCAGCAGTCCGGTCTGGCCAGCCAGATGCAGTCCAGCCCGAACGCCGCGGCCCAGGCGGCGGCCCAGGCGGCGGCCCAGGCGGCCACGGCTCTGTCGAACCAGAACACCGCCCAGGCCTTGGCGGCCCAGCAGCAGGCCCTGGCGGCTCTGCAGTCGGCCCAGGCCGGGCTCCAGTCCCAGCTGGCCCAGGCGATGGGGCAGCAGCCGGGTCAGCCAGGGCAGCCGGGCCAGCAACCTGGGCCGCCGGGCCAGCAGCCCGGGCCGCCGGGCGAGCAGCCGGGCAAGCCCATGCCCAACCAGCCGCCGCCCCCGCCCACAGATTCCAAGAACGACGCCACCGGCGAGGGCTCCTTCGCCACCGACGGCGAGCGCCAGGCGCGCAGCGGCGGCGGCTGGGAGGCCGCCCTGCCCACCCGCGAGCGGGAGGTGCTGGCGACCAGCATGGCCGAGAAGTTCCCGGAGCGCTACGATGCCGCCTTGCAGGACTACTACCGGGAGCTGGCCCGGACCGGCGCGGGACGTTGAGCGCAGCCATGAGCGTCCGCATCCTCGTCGTATTGGTCCTGACCATGGCGCTGGCGTCGCCGGCGGCCTCCTTTGATGCCGCCGACGAACTGTCCGTGCCGGCCCAGCAGGCCGCCAAGCGCGCGGTGGCGGGGCTGGCCGGGTCGCAGCGCGCGGATGGCGCCTGGCCCGGCAGCTGGGGCGGCACCACCGGCATCGTGGCGGTGTGCGCCCTGGCGCTGATGGCCCACGGCCACTTGCCCGGCGAGGGCGAGTTCGGCCAGCAGACCGCCCGGGCCCTCCAGTTCATCGTCAAGTCGTCCCAGCCCGACGGCCTGCTGTTCCGCCGCGGCATGCCCGGGGCGCCCATGTACCACCACGGCCTGGCCACCCTGGCCCTGGCCGAGGGTTGGGGCGAGGGCAACGACAAGGACCTGCGGGATGCCCTCAAGCGCGCTTGCGACCTGATCGTCGCCACGCAGAACACTCAGGGCGGCTGGCGCTACGAGCCTAAGATCAGTGATGCGGACCTGTCGGTGACGGTGTTCCAGCTGATGGCCCTGCGCGCCGCCAAGGACGCGGGTATCGCGGTGCCGAAAGAGACCATCGAAGCCGCCATCGGCTATGTGCGCGCCTGCCACAATCCCACCGCCAAGGGCAAGGACGGCGGCTTCGCCTACACCCTGGGCAGTGAATCGGGCTGGGCTCGCACCGGCGCCGGCCTGACCTCGTTGCAGGTCGCTGGCCTCTACCGCACCCCCGAGATCAGCGACGGCGTGGCCTACCTCAGCCGCTTCCAGCCCATAGGAACGGAGGACCCCAAGGCCAAGGAGCACTGGTACTACGGCGCCTACTACACGACCATGGGCCTCTACCAAGCCCAGGCCCTGGGCCAGAGCGGCCAGAACGCTTGGCGCACCTTTTATCCCGCCATGGTGAACACCCTGCTGTCCCGCATGGACAAGGGCGGCTTCTGGGCTGGCGGCTGGGACCAGTATCCCACTGCCATGTCGCTGCTGATCCTCGGTGTGACCAACCGTTATCTGCCGATCTACCAGCGATGAGCGCGGGGCAGGCCATGTCTTGGGCGTCGCGCGGAATGCAGCGCGTTCTGACCATGCTGGCATTATGCGCCGGGGTGGTCGCCAGTGACGCGACCGCGCTGACCGGCGATGGCCGGCAGGTCACGGGCGCCTTCGCCATGACCAACGCTGGCGTGGCAGTGGGCGGCGAACGGATCGCGCTCGATGCGTTGGTGGGGCTGACCGTGCCAGGGGATCGCGCCACCGCCCTCGACCAGGGTGTGGTCCTGCGCGACGGCACCATCCTGCGCGGCGTGGTCAGCTCGGTGCAGGCGGGCCAGGTGCAGGTCGACAGCGATCAGGCCGGCGCACTGACCATTCCCTTCGCGCAGATGCGGGCCGTGGTGCTGGCCCCGCGCAGTCTGGCGGCCCTGGATACACTGCCAGTGGACCAGGGCGGAGCTTGGCTGGCCAATGGCGATCGGGTCTCGGGCACCTGCGCCTTCCTCAACGACCAAGCTGTGGGCATCGACACCGGCCGCAAGGTGATGCAAGTCCCGCGGTCCCGTGTCGATCTACTGCTCTTCGCGGGCGCCGCGCCAGTTGCGCCCGGGCTACGCCTGCTGCTGGCAGACGGCAGCCGTCTGGCGGGTCGGCCCACGGGTGGCGCATCTTTATCAATACAGACGCTCGCCGGCCTCGTGCCGGTGCCGCTGTTATTGGTGCGGGCGGCGTGGACTGAAAGCGGCGCGGTACAGCCGCTGGGTCTGCTGACCCTGCCCGCCCCCACCCAGCAAGCCCTGCTGGATGAGCCGGGCATGCTGCTGAGGAATCGTGGTAGCGATGGCGGCGTGCTGCATGCCGCCGGCCGCTCCTGGGATCGTGGCCTGTGCCTGCGGGCCGGTTCCAGCGTCGTCGTGCCGGCGGCGGGCGCCGCACGCCTGGTGGCCGAGGTTGCCGTCACCGATGGCTCCCCCGGCAGCGTGGACTTCCGCGTCCTGCGCGGCAGCACCGTGCTGTGGTCGTCCGGTCCCCGGCGGGCCGGCGACGTGCCGATGTCGTGCGGCGTCGCCACCGACGGAGCCGAAAGCTTGACCTTGGAGTGTGCCCGGCCTGCGGGCACCACCGCAGCAGCCACCGGCATCTGGGGCTGGGCGGCCTTGATTCGCTGAGCGGGGTTGGCGGCGTCGGTGTTTTCAGAGCGGAACTGTGGTGGACTGGCCGGCAGGCTATCGCGCGCTGTCGGACCTGATCCGGTCCGGTGGCAGCGTGAGGTCGGTCCAGTGGCGGAACACCGCCGCTTGTCCATGGCGCACGCCTCCGACCACTACGTTCCACAGCACCACGCCGTCAATCTGAAAGCGTCGGCCGTTTTTGGCGATGCGGATGCCCTGATAATCGTCGATGAAACCCCGGCCCCGTGCCTGGGCCAGCAGACGCTCGCGTTCGGCCTGGGCCATTGGCTCGGCCGAGCGGCGTGAGGGCAGGGTGATGAACTCGTCCCAGTCATAGCCCCACAGGGCCTGGGCGGTGCGGTTGGCGTAGCAGAAGACCGGATCGTCTTCGGTGCCGTGCATCAGCAGCACAGCGGGGGCATCATAGAGGGGGGCATCACCGGCCGCGGCCACGGCGCGCAGGTCGCCGCCGGTCAGGGCGGCGAAGCTGACGGTGAGCAGTTCTTCAAGGTCGGGGCGCATGGTCGATCCGCGGCGGCGCATGGTGGAGGCCCTGGAAAGTCCCGCAAAGCCTTTGCCAAGCGGGGGTGCCGGCCGACGGCAGTGGCGCCTTGCCCCTCTCCCCTCGGGCCTATTCTGCTTTCCCGCGCCAAAAACGGCGCTCCTGAGAAAGGCTGGCTATGGGATTCCTCGGTTTTGGCACCCCCAAGTGGAAGCATCGCGATGCGGAGGTCCGCCTACGCGCCCTCCAGGCCCTGGATGAGGGCAAGCAAAGCATCTTCCGCGAACTTGCCCTGGGCGACAGCGAGCCCCGTGTCCGCGCCGCGGCCACTCGCCGCGTCGATGACCTCAAGGTGCTCCAAGAGCTGGTGAAAACTGGCGACGAAGCCGTGCGCCGCATCGCCGGCGAACGCCTCTCGGGCGCTGCCGAGCAGCAGTTGATGGCCAAGCCCCATGGCGAGTGCGCCTTCCTGCTGGAGCGCATCGCCGATCAGAAATCTCTTGGTGAGTTGGCGCTGCGCGCTCGTGACCTGCAGGTGCGCAAGGCCGCCTTGGCGCGGCTTCTCGCGCAGGCGGAACCCAGCGCCGCCGTGCTTGAGACCATTGCCATCCAGGACGCCGATGGCCAGATCGGCCCGCTCGCCGTGGCCCGTCTGGAACGGCGCAGCACGCTGCGCACCATCGCCAAGAAGGCCAAGCATGAGGCCAGTCGTACGGCCGCCGCAGCGCGCGCCGAACACGCGGTGGAAGAAGCAGTCCGTCCCACCACCGAGCAAACCCGCATCGCCCGCCGCGCCGCCATGCAGCCAGTGCTGGAGCGGGCCCTGCGCTTGGCGGTGACCGCTGATCTTGAGCGAGCCCAAGGCGAATGGCCGGCCGTGCAGCAGGCTTGGGACCAGGCCCTGACCTTGGCTGGCAGCGAACCCTTGGATGAGGCCGCCGCCGCCATCCACGCGCGCTTCACCCGTTCGCATCAGGAACTGACTTCTCGCCTGGAGGCCGAACGCGCCCGCCGCGCCGCCATCGTGGCGGTCCGCGAAACGGCGGTGGCCGAGCTGGAAGCCCAGACGCAGCCTGACGACGTGGTCGCGGCCCGTGCCGCGTGGCTCGCCCGCTGGCGAGGCCTTGAGGCGGTTCCCGCCGAGCTCGCCGGTGTCCTGCAGGCGCGCTTTGATATCGCCTTGAATCGGGTCGCCCCCGTGCCGGTGATTCCTGAGATCCCGGTCCCCGAGGCCCTGATCGCGCTCAACGCCAAAGCCGAAGCCCTGGCTGACGGGGTGGCCGATGCGGACACCGCCCATGAATTCCACCTGCTGCACAAGACCTGGATGTCGGCGTCGGCCGCGTTGCCGGACAGTCACCCGGCCCGGCTCGCTTTCCCTGCCGCCTATGCCCGCTACAAGGCCCGTCGCCAAGACGACCGCATCGCCCGGCAGCAGCAGCGCGAGGATCGCATCGGCGCCATGGACGCCCTGGTGGTCGAGGCCGAGGCCCTGGCCACGGCAGCCCAGACCCTGACCGAGGCCAGCGATCCCGCCACCTTGTCGGCCCACGAACGCGCCATGACCACCGCCCAGGCCCGTTGGCGCGCAGTGGGCCCGGTGCGCGCCGATCAACTCGGCACCCGCCGTGACCGCTTTCGCGCGGCTATCGACGCCGCCTATGAGCCGGTCCGCCATCTGCGCGAGGCCCGCGACTGGGATCGTTTTGCCCATGTCGCCAAGGCCGAGAACCTGGTCGCCGCCGCTACCGCCCTCGCCGAGATCACTGACCTGGGCCAGCTGGCTGGCGAGGTCAAGCGCGTGCAAGCCGAGTGGAAGAAGCTGGGGCCAGTGCCCCGCGAGAAGCAGCAACTTCTGTGGGACGCCTTCCATGCTGCCTGCGAAGCCCAGTTCGTCCGCTGCCAGCCCTGGTTTGCCGAACAGGATGCCCTGCGGGCCGAGAATCTGGCCCGCAAGCAGGCCCTGCTGACCGAGGCCCGTGCCCTGCTTGACCAGGGCACCATCGGCCTGGCCGGTTCGGTCGCGGACCGCGAGCACAAGCGTCGCGCCGTCGATCGCATGAAGGGCATCCAGCAGGAATGGAAGGCCGTCGGCCCCGTGCCGCGCGAGGCGGATCAGGAGATCTGGCGACTGTTCCGTGACGTCGCCGACGGCTTCTTCAGTCGGCACAAGGCCGACCTGGCGGTACGCGATCAGGAGCAGGTGGCCAACCTTGAAGCCAAGAAGCGTATCTGCGAATCGATCGAGCAGCTCGCCCAGGCCGCCGAGGCCGAGAAGGCCCAGCCCCGTGGCTTGGTCACCGCCAATCAAGTGCAGCGCCGTCTCCAGGAAGTGCAGTTCGACTGGCGTCGCGTCGGCTTCGTGCCGCGCACCGACATCGACGCGATCAATGCCCGCTTCAATGCCGCCTGCGATCGCGCCTGGGCGGCGATTTCGGACTACACCGACGGTCTGAAGGCCGAGCGGGAAGAAGGCATGCGTCGTCGCGAAGCCATGCTGACCGAGCTAGAGGAGCTGGCCGGCCGCGACAACCCGCAGTGGTACCGCGACGACGTGAAAGCGATCCAGGGCCGCTGGCGCGATGCCGCCGTCATGCCCCGGGCCGAGCTGGAGCCACTGGAACGCCGCTTCCGGGACTTGACCCGCAAGATCCTGAATGCCACCTCGACCGCTCCGGCGAATGGCAGCGTGGCTACTGACCACAACCCCGAGCCCGGCAGCACCGACCGTCGGCCCGAGTGATCTGAAGCGCGCCGCCCTAGCGCCACCTACGATCAGCTTATTCAGCGCAGCCCCACCAGCTGCCCGCCGGTCAGATCGTAGGCGATGCGCAGGGCGCCAGCGGACGAGGCGCCCGAGCGCAGCAGGTCCAACAGGCTGGCGAGGCGTGTCCGGCGACGTTCATGCAGCAGGTAGGCGACCACCGCGGTGGCCAGAGCCGGGTCCACGCGGCGACCCTCCAGCAGTGCATCGATCGCGGGCGCGCCCGCGGCCTGCCGGCGCGCCTGCATGGCCTGGGGGCTGACCAGGCCATCCCGATCCACTGCCACGGCCAGGCCGGTGCAGCCATCGACCAGCCAAACCGGCCAGCCGCCGGCGGGGGGACGGGACAGGGCCAGGATCAGCAGCGCGGCGCCCCCGGCCACCGCGCTGCGGGTCGCGCCGCCCGCCAGCCGCAGGGCCGGCAGCACCGGGCGGACCAGCAGGCCAGGGGCGTCCAGGGTCGTGAAAGTCGCCCCGGCCCCGGCCACCACCAGCGGTCCGAACCAGCGCCCCGGGGCGGCGGCCAGCAGGGCCACGGTGGTGGTCACCGCCCCTTCGCTGCCGGGCGGCGCTGCCAGCGGGATCAATTGCCCCTTGGCGATCGGCAGGCCCAGGCGGGCCTGTTCGCGGGCGCTCCAAGTCAGCAGCGTCGCGGTGATCCGGTCAGCGTCCTGCGGATACGCCAGGACCAGGCGCCAGGCCTCGTCCTGGTCGCCAGCCGCCAGCAGCGAACTGATCCGCAGCGACAGATCAACCTCAGGCGTGGCGCCCAGCAGGTCGGCGCGCGTGTGGGCGGGCAGTCCGGCCAGGGGCAGGGGGAAGGGCCCCAAGGGGCCGGGAACCAGCAGCGCCTGGTCCACCAGGACGGCCGGAGGACCCATGCAGGTGACAGCCAAGCCTGGATCCATGTTCGCAGCATGGCGCCTGCCCTGGGGTGTGCTAGCGTGCCGACCATGTTCCGCCGCCGCACTGATCAGGTGTATTCCACGTTGCAGCAAGTGCAGCGCCGCATCACCGAGCAGAACGCCAACATCGCGCCGCCTCCAGCGGGCTTGGCGACCATGCCGTCAGAGCCGCGCCGGGGCGACAGCGTGGCCCCGCATCTGATGCCCCTGGCTGGGGCTCTGCCCGCCAACCGGCCGCCGCCGTCCCAGGTGATCAATGACGATGGCGGCGCCAATCTGCCGCGCAGCCGCCGCCATCTGCAGATCAGCATGAGCCTGGCGGCCACCATCTGCCTGCTGTGGATCACCTCGTGCGCCATCGCCTACATGCTTGGTGGCCGCTTGGCAACCGAGCGGCAGATCGCGTCGCCACCTCCGGTCATGACCCCGGTGGTCGGGTCCACGCCAGCGATCACCCCTGATACGTCGGGGCCCAAGATCGGCCCGGATGTCCTGGTGATGTGGTCGGCGCCAAATGCGACCACTGAGATCGACAAGGACCTGACCTCCCGCGCGGCCAAGCTCAACGAGCTGATCGGGCAGGGCAAAAGTATCAGCGGCCCGCCGCTGTTCGGCGTGCGCAAGCCAAAGAATGGCGGCATAGAGCTGGTCTATGGCGCCCAGGGCGGCGACATTTTCGGTGTGGTCAAGGAAGAGCATCAGGAGCTGCAGCGCAAGCTGGCCGGGGCACGGGACAAGGGCGGCTTTGGTTTCGTCTCGGCGAAATGGGTCAGCCGGTGAGCGAGGGCCTGGCCCGCCACCCACGTCTGCTTCGCCTTCACGCCCTGGTCCTGCCCAGCCTGCCTGCTGGTGAACTCGCCCACGACGTCCTGCATCTTGAACGCGTGACCCGCTGGGCCATGCGCTTGGCACCGGAAGCCGGTGTCGACATCGAACTGGCCGGCGCCACGGCCCTGGTCCACGATCTGGTCTTCGTGCCCAAGGACGGTGCCGACCGGGCCACCGGCGGGGAGCGCTCGGCTGCTGCGGCGCCGGCAGTGCTGGCCGCGGCCGGCTTCGCCGCAGAGGAGATCGCCCTGATCACCGAAGCGGTACGCACCTCGTCCTGGTCCCGCGGTCTGGCCCCCACCGGCCCCCTGGGCCGCGTGCTGCACGATGCCGACCGCCTGGATGCCATCGGAGCTCTTGGCCTGCTGCGCACCGTGGCCTGCGGCCAATTCATGAGCCGCCCGGGCCGCCCGGGCCGTTTCTACGACCCCGCCGATCCCCTGGCCCATGACGGGCGTGCCCTCGACGACCGCCGTCAGTGCCTGGACCATCTGCCCGCCAAGTTGCTGAAACTGGCCGCCGGTATGCACACCCAGACCGCCCAGCTCGAAGCCGCCCGCCGGCATGCTTTTCTGGTGACCTTCCTGACGCAGATCCAAGCGGAATTGGGCTGAGTCGCGACCCCGCGACCCCGCGACCCCGCGACCCCGCGACGCTGTCAGCCCCCCGCCTTGCCGCCCGCGTCGAGTTGGGAACAATCCCCGCCCCGACCGGAACGCGCCATGAACGAACCCATCCCCGCCTATGACCCCGCTGCCATCGAACCTGCCTGGCAGGCCCGCTGGGAGAGTTCTGGCGTGCACGAGGTCGCTAACGACCTGCCGCGCGAGAAATGCTTTTACGTCCTGGAAATGTTCCCGTATCCGTCGGGCAAGCTGCACATGGGCCATGTGCGCAACTACTCCATCGGCGATGCGGTGGCGCGCTACAAGCGCATGCGCGGCTTCGCCGTGCTGCATCCCATGGGCTGGGATTCCTTCGGCCTCCCGGCTGAGCAGGCGGCGATCGAGCGCAATGCCCACCCGCGCACCTGGACCTACGACAACATCGCCTACATGCGCACTCAGCTCAAGCGCATGGGCTTCAGCTACGCCTGGTCGCGCGAGTTCGCCACCTCGGATCCCGGGTACGCGGCGCGCGAACAGCAGCTCTTTTTGGAGCTGGTGGAAAAGGGGCTGGTCTACCGCAAATCTTCCCTGGTGAACTGGTCCACGGGCCTGAACTGCGTGCTCGCCAATGAGCAGGTCATCGACGGCAAATGCTGGCGCACCGGCATGCCGGTGATCCAGAAAGAGCTGCCCACCTGGTATCTGCGCATCACCGCCTATGCCGAGGAACTGCTCGCCGGGACCAAGACCTTGGAGGGGGGCTGGCCCGAGGCGGTGCTGGCCCAGCAGCGCAATTGGATTGGCCGCAGCGAAGGCGCCGAGATCGACTTTGCCGTCGACGGGCATCCTTCGGTGACGTTGACCGTGTTCACCACTCGGCCCGACACGCTGTTCGGCGTGACCTTTGTCTCGATCGCGCCGGAGCATGCCCTCCTTGAGCGTATCGTGCCGGCGAGCCATCGCGCCACCGTGGCTGCCTTCACCGCCGAGGTCCGCGCGGTCAGCGCCCACGAGCGCACCGGCGATACCGCCGAGAAGAAGGGCTGCTTCACCGGCGCCTATGTGATCAATCCTGCCACCGGCGCAAAAGTGCCGCTGTATGCCGCCAATTTCGTCGTCGCCGATTATGGCACGGGCGTGGTCATGGCGGTGCCGGCCCATGATGTGCGCGATCATGCCTTCGCGCGCAAGTACGGCATCCCGGTGGTAACCGTGATCCGCGCCGAGGATCCCAAGCATCCGGAGTGGCTTGCGCTGCAAGCCGGCGAGGATGCCTACACCGCGGCCGGCGTGATGCAGGGCAGCGGCCAGTTCGACGGCCAGACCAGCGAGTCCGCCAAGGCGGCGATCACCGCCTGGCTGACTGAACGCGGCACCGGTCGCAAGGTCGTCACCTGGCGGCTGCGTGATTGGGGTTTGTCCCGCCAGCGCTACTGGGGCAACCCCATCCCCTTCGTCTATGGCGAGAAGGCGGGCGTCGTGCCGCTGCGGCCGGCCGACCTGCCGGTGGCCCTGCCTGATGACGTGGTCTTCGATGGGAAGGGCAATCCGCTGGAACGGCACGCGACCTGGGCGGTCACCGCCACGGATGGTTCGCCCCTGTCGGTGCGCGGTGCCCAGGGCCTTGAGCCCGCCCGGCGCGAGACCGACACCATGGACACGTTCGTAGAGTCGTCCTGGTACTTCGCCCGCTACACCTGCCACGACAATCGGCGGGCCGACCTGGGCTGCGCCGCGCCCTTGGATCGGGCGCGCGTCGACCACTGGCTGCCAGTCGATCTGTACATCGGTGGCATCGAACACGCCGTCCTGCATCTGCTGTATGCCCGCTTCTTCACCAAGGCCCTATGCGACCTGGGTCACGGCCAGCAGCGCGAGCCCTTCAAACGCCTGCTCTGCCAGGGCATGGTGTGCATGGAGGCCCTGTACCGCGACCCTGGGGACGGAAAAAAGCAGTACTTCTATCCCGAGGACGTGGTGGTCGAGCGTGATGCCAAGGGCAAGGTGATCAGTGCCACCAGCACCAGCGATGGTCAGCCGGTGACGGTCGGCCGGGTCGAGAAGATGTCGAAGTCGAAGCGCAACACCGTCGATCCGCAGCATCTGGTCGATGCCTTCGGCGCGGACACCGCGCGCATGTTCATCCTGTTCGCGGCGCCACCCGAGCGCGACCTGGAATGGGACGAAGCGGGAGTCATGGGCGCGCATCGCTTCCTGAAGCGGTTGTGGGTGTTGGCCCTGGATCAGCAGGCGGTGCTTGCAGGCGTGGCTCCTTTTGCTGGCAAGGCCGCCGACCTGCAGGGCCACGAACAGGCAGTGGTGCGCAAGGTCCATGCCACCATCAAGCGCGCCACCGACGCCATGGAGCGCGATTTTGGCTTCAATGCCGCCATCGCCGCATGCATGGAACTGTCCAATGAGCTGAAGCCCGGCTCAGTGTCGGCGCCGATCATGCGCCTGGGCGTCGAGACGCTGATCCGCCTGTTGGCGCCGATGGTGCCGCATATCTGCCATGAACTGTGGACGCGCCTGGGCGGCAGTGATCTAACGGCGGCAGGTTGGCCGCTGTTTGATGCGGCGCAAATCCAGGCCGATGACGTGGATTACCCCATCCAGGTGAATGGCAAGCTGCGCGGACGCATCACCCTGCCCCGCCATCTGGTCGGGGTGGATCTGGATGCCGCGATTAGCGCCCATGCAGAGGTCCTCGCCATCGTCGGTGCCGGCACCATCCGCAAGCTCATCGCCATCCACGGCAAGATCATCAATATCGTGGTGGGGTGATGGTCCGGCGCCGGTGGTCTGCGACGCCTACCTACGCTAGGGAGAGCCTCAACGGCCACTGACGGGCGGGATGCTTTCCACGGCCGGCTTGGGCAGCGGTGCGGCCAGGGGTGCGGGGGCCGGTGCATTGGGGGCGACAGGCACTAGCGGTGCGCCCATGGCCGGCGGCATCAGGCTATCCATGTCCTCGGCAAGGGGGTCGCCGCCGTCCCGTTTGACCTGGCGGCGATCGGCCATCTTCCGTCGTTTCTCGTCGGCGCGGCGTTTCTGTTCCTGCTCGCGCTGACGCTTGGCGAAGGAGGCGGGGTTCTGCTTGGACATGGTTGCCTTTATATGAAAAAGAAGGTCATTCCCTGTGCCCACTTGGACGGGAATGTCAGTTTGCCGTCATCATCGGACAGCGGCAGGACACAATAAACCGGAGGCCACCTGCGCGGCCTCCGGTGCAGAACGACTGTTCAGCGATCGCGACGGCCACCGCCGCCGTAACCACCGCCGCCGCCGCCGCCGTACCCACCACCGCCGCCGCCGCCGCCGCCGTATCCACCACCACCACCACCGCCGCCATATCCACCGCCGCCGCCAGCTTCGCCAGTGCGGGCGGGCTTGGGTTCGGCCTTACGGACGGTGATGGCGCGGCCTTCGATGGCGGTGCCGTTCAGCGCGGTGATCGCGGCCGTGCCACCGGCTTCGTCAGCCATGGTGACGAAGGCGAAGCCGCGGCTACGACCGGTATCACGGTCGGTCACCACTTTGGCACGAGCGACCGTGCCATGGGTGGCGAAGAGGGAAGTGAGGCTCTGATCCGACACGGACCAAGGCAGGTTGCCGACGTAGAGTTCCACGTTGGACTTTCATTACGGGGGGCGCATCGACCCGGTTGGGCGGAGAGCGCACCAATTGCTTGAAGTGACCGGACACCCGGACACCAACGGCAGTGCCTGAAGGCGCCGCCGTATCTCGCCATGGTGCAGAAGGTGGGGCGGAAGCAAAGGGAATTGCAAAAAGCACCGGCATGGAGCGGCTTTTTGCAATGATTCCATGGGATTTCTTGCGAATTTGCTGGTGATGCTGCGAATTGCGGCCTAGGTCGTCCAGCCAGCAACCATTTCAAAGCTGATTGACCGTGCCAGGTCCCTTTGCCACGCTGCCGCGATGCCGACCTCCATCCGCTTCAAAACCACCGTCGCCAGCGCCGCTGCGGGCCAGGATCTGCTCGGCGCCATCCTGGGCGCTGGCGGCAGCATGATGTACATCTGCATGTCTGGATCCTGTGGCACCTGCAAGGTTCGTGTGATCTCTGGCGGCGAACATCTTGAGCCGCCGACCAGTTCTGAGCGCGCCCACCGCTGTGATCCGGCCAAGGGCGAGCGGTTGTCCTGCCAGGCGTACTGCCGCGGCACCGGCGAAGTCGTCGTCGAGCAATAGCGGCAGCCGCAGGCCGCACTCAAGTATAAGTCTGTAAAGACCTACAATAATTAACGGTCGATAGGTAGTTGCAAAAAGTAGATTTCAGTTGCATAGAGTAGTGCATCTTCACACACTCCCGCCCCATAGAGGCCGCCGTGCTCCCAACCAACCGTCTGTCGCCAAAGAATCAGGTGACCTTGCCGGGGGATGCACGGACTTTTGGCGGCGGGGATCTGCCCAAGCAGCTGCATGGTCTGCCCCATGGCATGACCAGCGACCGTGGCGAGACCTTCCCGGTGCTGGTGATCATGAGCGACAGCGAACTGCGCCGGCGCGAGCAGAAGATCCTGGACGACGCCCGGCTGACTGGCGAGCAGAAGCTCAATCTGGTCACCCGCCTTAATGGCGGCTTGGCGACCATGGCCGTGGATGCCCAGCACCGCGTGGTGCTGCCGCCCCACGTGGTCGCCCACCTCAAGGTCGACCGGGATGTCTTCCTGGTGGCGACCAACACCACCATCCAGGTGTGGAACCCCGATCACTATCGCCGCTGGGCCGGTCTCGATGGCGAGACCCCGGCGGTCAACCCGGCCCTCTCCGAATATCTCGCGATCTGACCATGAACGACCCTGCCTTCCACCGCCTGCTGGCCAGCCTCGACGAACTCGTCGAGCGCCATGGCCAAGTTCCTGCGGAACTCGCCACCGACCTCGAGCACGCCCGTCTGCGTCTCGACTGCCTGAGCCGTCGGCTGGGCACTCCGGCGCAGGAGAGCGCCTATCTGCGCTTCATGCGCCGGCTGGTGGACGAGCAGCAGCCCGCCTGCTGCGCGGTCAGCGCGTAGGACTGCCACGATGCACCTCCCCGTGCTGGCCGAGGCGGTGGTCGACTGTCTTCGGCTCAAACCGGGGTCGGTGGTGCTGGACTGCACCTTGGGCTTTGGCGGTCATACCGCTCTGTTGTTGGCGGCGGGTGCCCGGGTGACCGGGGTGGATCGCGATCCAGAGGCGCGTCGCTTGGCTACCGAGCGGCTGGCGCACCACGGTGAGGCTCTGGACGTGCGCCCCGGAACCTTTGCCGATGCGGTCGAAGAATGCGCGGCGCAGGGCATCACCTTTGACGGAGTCCTCGCCGATCTCGGCGTCAGCAGCATGCAATTGGACGATGACAACCGGGGTTTCTCGATCCGCTCGGATGCTGCCGCCGACATGCGCATGGGTGACGGCTGCCCGGCTTCGGCCCTTGAGCTGATCCGCGATCTGGATGAGAACGCCCTGGCCGACGTGCTGTTCCGCTATGGCGAAGAGCGCCTCTCCCGGCGCATCGCCCGGGCGCTGAAGCGGGCCCAGGCCGAAGGCACGCTCAGCTCGGGAGCCAGCATCGCCGAGGTAGTGCGCCGCGTCGTCCCCGGCCATCATCAGCGGCACCCAGCCTTGCGCACCTTCCAGGGCCTGCGCATCGCCGTGAACGATGAGCTGGGTCAGTTGGAGCGCCTGCTGGCGGCCCTGCCCACGGTGGTGCGGCCCGGCGGGATCGCCGCAGTGATCAGCTTCCACAGTCTGGAAGACCGCCTGGTCAAGCACGCCTGGCGCGACCAGCAGACCGCCGGCACGTGGAGCGAGGGCGTGCGCAAGCCGATCGTCGCCAACGACGCCGAACAGGCCGCCAATCCCCGCGCCCACAGCGCCAAGCTGCGCTGGGTCCGTCGGGCCCAGCCCGTCAGCGCCGCGTCCACCCCCGCCCGCCGCCCACCGCCGCCGCCGATCCACCTATGATGACCCGCACCGATCTCGCGATCCACTCCCTGTTCCTGCTGCTGTGGATCCCCTTGGCCGTCTTGTTGTGCCTGAAGGTCGCCCTGCTCGGCAATGAGAAGGCGTCCCTGGCCAAACAGCGTGGCGCCGACTTCAATGCCCGCCGCGAGTTGGCCTTTGAGCAAGAACGCCTGCGTGGCCAGCTCGACTGGGTCGCCAGTCCGCCGGCCTTGGAAGCCGCCGTGAAGCGCCTCCAACTGCCCCTCGCCGCGCAGGCCCCGATGCGCATGGCTGTCCGCTAAGCTCCCGCCCCCCGCAAGCCATGTCCTCCATCCCCGTCGATCGCCAATTTGTCAGGCTGCTGCTGACGTTCCTAGTGTTCGTCACTCTTTTTACCCTGGTCGGTTGGCGCCTGCACTTCCTGCAGGTGAACGAAGCGCACCGCATGACCGGGATTTCCGACCGGCAGACGGCGCGGACCTGGATCCTGCCTGCGGCGCGGGGTTCGATGTACGATCAGAGCGGCGCGCCCTTGGCGGAAAGCATCTCGACGTGGACGCTCACCTGCGACCCGCAGTGGATGGACAACCGGCTGCGCGCCACCGTCGAGCTGTCGGCGCTGCTGGGCCTTGATCGCACCCGCTTGCGCGATGAATTCGAATCGGGCAAGAATGGCCGCGTCCTGGCCCGCGGCTTGGACGACGCCATGGCCGAACGGGTGAAGGCCTTGAAGTTGACTGGCGTCTTCATGCGCCGCGACCTGACCCGCATCAATCGCGAAGGCGCCTTGGCAGCTCATATCCTCGGCTTTGTGCAGGCGGATGGCAGTGGCGGCATGGGCCTTGAGGCGGTGTTCGACAAGGTCATGGCCGGCACCCCCGGCAAAGAGACCCTGCGGGTCGATGCGCTGGGCCGGCCGATCCTGACCGGCAGCGAATCGGTCCCGGCCCGCCCGGGTAACAATGTGCAGCTGACCATCGATCTGGACCTGCAGCGCGAGGTCGAAGCGGTGGTCGCTGCTGCGGTCGAGAAGCACGCCCCCGTTGGCGTGGCGTGCGTGGTGGTGCGACCCTCCACCGGCGAGGTCGTCGCCATGGCCAGCTGGCCGACATTTAATCCCACCGAGCGCAGCAGCCTGCTGCCCACCAGCATGCGCAACAATATCTTGAACTTCGTGTACGAGCCGGGCTCGACCATGAAGCCGCTGATCGTCGGTGCAGCCGTGGCCGAGGGCCTGACCACGTTCAGCGAACGCATCGACTGCGAGCACGGCGCCTGGACCTATCGCGAAGGCCGGGGCGTCCGCACCATTCGCGAAAAAAGTGGTGGCCACGGCATCCTGTCGGTGACCGAGGGCATCGCCCTGTCCGACAACATCATGATGGCCAAGCTGGGCATCCGCCTTGGCCCCGAGCGCCTGCACCAATGGGTTACCAATCTGGGCTTCGGCCGTCGCACCGGGATCTGCCTGCCCGGAGAAGACGCCGGCATCATGCTGCCCAAGGCGCGCTGGAACCTGCTGGGCTCGTGCATGTCGGTGCCGATGGGCCACGAAGTTGCGGTCACGCCTTTGCAATTGGTCATGGCCCATGCTGCCATCGCCAATGGTGGCCTGTTGATGCCGCCGCGCCTGGTGAAGCGGGTCTGGTCTTTGGGTGTGGACGGGGTGCAGGTCGACCAAGCTCCGCCAGAGCTGGCTGCGCCTCGGCGCGTCTATGACGCGGCCCTGGCGGCAAGCCTGCAGGAGGCCATGACCCGCACCATGACCGATGGCACGGGCAAGGGGTCGCAATTGGACGGCTACACCTCGGCGGGCAAGACTGGTACGGCCGAAAAGCTGGTGAACGGGCGATATTCCAATGATCACAACGTCGGCTCCTTTGTCGGCTGGGCCCCCGCCAGCCCGGGGGTGCGCGCCGAGCTGGTCTGCCTTTTCGTCACTGACGATCCGACCAAGAATGGCCGCTTCGGCAGCCAGGTCGCGGCACCCTACGCCGCGCGCATTCTGCAAGGCGCCCTGGAGCGCATGGGCGTGCCCAAGCAGGCCGACGCACCCGTGGCCAAGGAAGCGCGCTGATGGAACCTGCGGTGCTGTTCGCTGGGCAGTCCTTGGATGGTGACGCCGTGGCCGCGCTGACCGGCATCGGGCGCGACAGCCGACGGGTGCAGGCCGGCCAAGCCTATGTGGCCATGGGCCATACCGCCGAACGTCCGGACCACGCGGATGAGGCCCGGCAGCACGGTGCCAGCGTGGTGATCGCGGAAAGCACGCTGGCAGGCGGTGCCAGCCTGACCACCAGCCATGCCCGCTGGACCCATGCCCGCGCCAGCGTTGCGGTGCATGGCCTGGATCGTCGTTGCCCGCCCCTGGCGGGCGTGACCGGCACTAAGG